>NZ_LIWF01000007.1:0-109147 GCF_012978615.1 Campylobacter sp. RM9328
TTTGAGAAAATTTGAATTTTATTGGTTTTTATAGATTTGTATAGTGGAGAAATTTATTTTTAAAGCTATTTTGAGATTTTAATAAAATCATTTTTAGAATAATAGAAATTTGTAAATCTTATTTTTAAAGTTTTAAATTTTTGCTAATATTTTTAATTTATGAAATATGAAATATTATGTGAATTTGGTAATTTAAATTTATTTTTAGTTGTTTGCGAATTTAAATATTAGATAAATTTTTACTTTGCTAGAGCTAAAGTCTGTATTTGTGATGAAGTTGATAAAATTTAAAATATTAAAGATATTTCTTTTTTAAGTGGGAAGGGGTACCCCATTTATGGGGACTTTAGTGTTTGCTACTTTAGCACGGACTTTGTTCGTGCGTTAAAAGTAGATAAAAATAAAAAGCGCTTTTTTGGCAGATGAGTAGCGTAACAGCAAAACGATGTAAATCATCGTTTGCGATGCTACGAATAATAGTAACACAAACTTTCCCCTTAATAACCTCCTACCCCCCCCCCTGTAAAAGCCTTCTATTTTTTAACTTCGCTAGAGCTAAAGATAATCTTTGTGGCAAAATTTTCGTAATTGTTAAATAAGTTTGATTTGCAGTAGAAGTTTGGTTTTGGTAATTTTATGGTAGAATAAATTTATCTTAATCTGCGTTAAAACTCTATGCTCTCGGTAATTGGGATAGTGTCTTTGGTGAGATTTTTCTTGCTGCGGTTGTAGCTTTTGATTATTGGTTCGGTTGTAATTTCATATCCCTTAATCAAAATAGCAAAATAACCAAATTTAGCCCCATCTAATCTAGCATAGACAAGGTCGCCTACATTACACGCTGTGGAGCTAAAACCTTGGGCTTGTGATAATTTGCCATTGCTAGTATCGACAGATTCTATAGTGTATATATAGCCGTTAGAAACCTTGCTAATTGAGGTTATGGTGCCTTTGATATAGCTGTTTTTGGTGGATTTGACTTCGGTTTTGGTAGTTGTGCATCCAACTACCAAAAACACAAAAAACGCCAAAAATATACTACGCAGTAACATTAATAGCATTACCGCTAAGCTCCATAAGGGCTTGATTAATCCTATCTAGAGTTTTATTCATTGTTTGTTGTGAGATATCTGGCAAGGCCTGACCCCACATAGCTTCAGCTTGAGCGAAGCCATTTTTGACCCCTTCTAAACCGCTTCTTAGCTTCTGGGCATCGCCACCGGATCCATTTATGACAAAGTCGGCTATACGATTTGCGGTATTATTTATTCCGAAATATCCATTATCGCTTATTAGGTTGCTTGCCTCTTGTGAAGTTAAATCACCGATTGGCTTGCCGCTATAGCCTGTGATACCGATATTTTGATTTAATAGATCTTTTAGGCCTTGAGTAAAGCTATTTGCGGTGTTATTTTGATTATTTAAACTAAGGCTAGTAAGGCCAATTTGCATATTAAAATTGCCATTAGAATAGTCAAAGCTTTGTTGCATAAACTGCATATAATACCCGCTTGTTAGCTCTTTTGCGTTAATATTGCTAGTTGATTCTTTAATTTTATCAATATTAGATTTAGAATTTGGATTGATATTTAAAAAATCTAAGCTATTTGTGCTATTTACTTGCATCTTTTCTCCTTTTGAATTTATAATAAAATCGGATATTTAGAAAAATATTTTAACCTTAAAAATTATTAAAACTAATATGAATTTGACTAAAAACATAGCCAAATTCATATTATTGTCTTATTTTTTCATACTTAGATAGCTATTTAATGCGCTTACATAGGCTTTGGCGCTTGCCATCATCGTATCTATATCAAGGCCGTGTCCGATAAATGGAGGCTCGTCAGAGCCAAATGCTACTTTAACTGTAACTTTCGCAAGAGCATCTTTGCCTTGAGATACGGCTGAAACCTTATAATCTTTTAACTCACCAGCGACTTTGCTTATCCTATCAATTGCTTTAAATATCGCATCAGCCGTGCCATTACCAAGAGCTGCTTCACTGATAATCTCATCATTAAATTTAATACTAATAGCAGCGTTTGAGTGGCCTAGATTACAAGTGTTGGCACTTAATTTTTCAATAGTGTAAATTTCAGGAATTTTGATGATTTCACTACTAACTAACGCTCTAATATCATCATCGAAAATCTCTTTTTTCTTATCGCAAAGCAATTTAAAATTATTAAATGCTTCATTGATCTCTTCATCATTTAGATCAAATCCTAAATTTATAAGCTTATCTTTAAAGGCGTGGCGACCACTGTGTTTGCCTAAAACTAAGGCATTTTTCTTCGCACCGATATCTTCGGCTTTGATTATTTCGTAAGTTTGGGCGCATTTTAACATACCATCTTGATGAATTCCGCTCTCATGAGCAAAAGCATTTTTGCCTACGATGGCTTTATTTGGTTGTGGTTCGATACCTGTGATAGTGGCCACTAGGCGACTAGTAGGGTAAATTTCTTTAGTTACGATATCTGTATATAAGCCATCAAACTCATCAGACCTAGTCTTTAAGGTCATCACGATCTCTTCAAGTGCGGCGTTGCCGGCTCTTTCACCTAATCCATTTATGGTACATTCCACCTGTCTAGCACCGGCTTTGATACTTGCTAAGGTATTTGCCACGGCCAAGCCAAGGTCATTGTGATTATGGACTGAGATAATGGCTCTATCGCCCATATATTCGCTCATAACTCTAACCATATCGGCAATCTCATAAGGCAATCTAAATCCCACCGTATCAGGCAAATTTAAAGTTCTAGCACCTGCGCTCACTACTGCATCGCAAATCTCTTTTAAAAATGAAATATCACTTCTACCAGCATCTTCGCAACTAAACTCAACATCATCTACGAGAGTTTTAGCATATTGAACCGCTTCTATAGCTCTTTTAATCACCTCATCTGGATTCATTTTAAGCTTGTGTTCCATATGGATAGGGCTTGTGGCTATGAAGGTATGAATTCTCTTATTTTTAGCCGGAGCAATGGCATCAGCAGCTGCCTTAATATCACGCTCCAAAGCTCTAGCAAGACTAGCTACTTTGATAGAATTTACCTGTTTAGCAATTTGATTAATAGCATCAAAATCCCCAGGACTAGCAGCCGCAAAACCAGCCTCCATCACATCTACACCAAGTCTCTCTAACTGAAGTGCGATCTGAATTTTCTCTTCAGTATTCATTGAAGCACCGGGGCTTTGCTCACCATCTCTTAAAGTAGTATCAAAAACTATAATTTTATTTTTATCCATTTTATTATCCTTAAATTTATTATATTTTTATATTTTACGCACAAAAATTTGAATTAAAAAGAGCTACAGAGCAGATTAAGGAGAGAAAGCTTATAGATGAATATATAAATTTTTTTACTATTTGCTACCATTTTTGTTCCTTTATCTTGATATTCTTGGCGAAAAATCTCGCCCAAATCGCACGAATTATACCATATATAGTATAAACAGAAATCAAAGCAGTGGCTGATTCTAATGGATATAGATATAAAAGTGAAAATATAATCACTAATATAACAAGTGCTTTTATATATTTTGAGCGACCCAAATCCACCTTTTTAAAGCTCGGATATCTTACATTAGAAACCATCAATATCGAAAGTAGCCCCATTAATACTAAAAATACCCACTCATAGCCCTTTACAAACTCATATTTATTATAAATTCCAATCCAAAATCCTGCCACAATAGCAGCCGTAGGAATCGGTAATCCAATAAACATATTTGGCTCATTCTCATTAGTTGTGACATTAAATCTAGCCAATCTAATCGCCCCAAATACCACAAACATAGCCGTAATCAGTGAGCCAAATCTACCAAATTCACTGCCAATGCTAAAATAAAATAGCATAGCAGGTGCCACGCCAAATGCCACTAAATCAGCCAAACTATCAAACTCAACTCCAAATTTAGAAGTAGTTTTAGTAAGTCGTGCCACCCTACCATCCAAGCCATCTAATACAAGCGAGACAACAAGATAAAATATCGCCTTGCCAAACTCACCATTTGAACTAGCTAAAATACTAATAATACCAGTAAATGCACTACCTGCGGTAAATAAATTTGGGAGTATATATATCAATTTATTATTATTCATCTATATAACCTATAACGCTACAAGCTTTGATTTTATCACCTTTACTAAAAGCGATTCTAGTATTTAAAGGCATTAAAATAGCAACCTTGCCATCTTTTAAAAATCCGATTCTACGGCCTGATTTGACATATTTTAAATTCTCTAAATAAATTTTAGAAGTTAGCGCTGATGTGCTAATGCGAATTATAAAATCTTGATTTTTTGATATTATGGTTGCTCTATTGCTTAGTAAATTTAAATTTGGGTCGCTGCTATGGATATTAAGGCCATTACGCCTTTTAATCACAGAAATATCCATATCGCATATAGAACGCAACACACCAGAGTCAAATATTCTATTGCGGATTAGAATTTGAGTATAGGCACGGCCATTATAATTGGATTTTTTAATATCTTCTACAATCCCATCTATCGGTGATAAAATAGCCTTAGGATCTTCACTTTGTGGAAGTTTTTCTGGATTTTTATATATCCACAACGAGATAAGAAACAAAAAGCCAAAAATTAAAGGCCAAAAACTAAAAATCCAAGATAACACAAAAAGTACAAAAGCGATAAAAACACACTTATAGCCGTATTTGCTTATAATTCCTAGATTATCCATCTATTTTAATTCTCTTTTGCCTTTGCGATATCTGAATTATCATCTTCGATGTCAACTAAACGAGTAGGTAAGCCATTTGCCTCTTCAAATTCTTTGATAATAGCCCTTACCTTGCTACCTTCTATGGTCTCTTCTTCATATAAAGACTCCACCATCTTCTCTATAGCACCACGATATAACTCAAGAGTATTTAGAACAGCATTATATCTCTCATTTAAGAAGTTTTTAACAAATTCATCTAATTTTTGTGCCATATCATCGCTATAATCTTTTAATGACTGACCGCCATTTAAAAATAAATTTCGCTGTTTTTCTAAAACCATAAGCCCTGCTACATCGGTCATTCCATACATTGATACCATCGCTTTGATAATATCAGTAGCACGCTCAAGGTCATTACTAGCACCTGTGCTAATCTCTTTGATAAATACCTGCTCAGCGGCTCTACCACCTAAAAGGACATCAACTTTAGCGATAAGCTCATGTTTTTGCATTAAAAATTTATTCTCTTCTGGAGCATTTAGAGTATAGCCCAATGCTGCTATACCTCTTGGGATTACGGAGACTTTAGTAACCTTATCAGCACCCTTTGTAGTCTCAGCTATAAGGGCGTGTCCGCACTCATGATATGTGACTATCTTTTTCTCTTTTGGGTTTATGCGGCGAGATTTTTTCTCAAGTCCCGCTATTGCTCTTTCTACTGCTTCTACTAGATCTTGTTGATCAATTTTGGTTTTATTAGAGCGACCGGCTAAAAGAGCGGCTTCATTAATAATGTTAGCCAAATCCGCCCCAGCAAGACCAGCGGTTAAGCGACCTATCTCATCCATATTTACATCATTTGAGAGTTTAACCTCTTTACTATGTACCTTTAAGATATCAACACGCCCCTTAAAATCAGGTTTATCGACCAAAACTTGGCGGTCAAATCTACCCGGTCTTAAAAGAGCCGCATCCAAAACTTCTGGGCGGTTTGTCGCTGCTAGGACAATTACTGGACTCTTATCGCTATCAAAGCCATCCATTTCTGCTAAAAGTTGATTTAATGTCTGTTCTCTCTCATCATTGCCACCCATCATAGAACCTGCGGCTCTGCTTTTACCTATAGCATCGATCTCATCTATAAATACAATAGCTGGGGCCTCTTTTTTAGCATTTTCGAATAGATCTCTCACCCTACTAGCACCAACACCTACAAACATCTCTATAAAACTAGATCCCGAAACAGAGAAAAACGGCACTTCAGCTTCGCCAGCAACAGCCTTAGCAAGCAATGTTTTACCTGTTCCTGGAGGGCCTACTAGTAATACCCCTTTTGGAATTTTGGCACCAAGACGGATATATCGCTCAGGATTTTTAAGAAAATCTACAATCTCTTTAACCTCATCTTTGGCCTCTTCTACACCAGCAACATCATCAAATTTAACCTTTGGTTTTTCGCTATTTATAAGCTTTTTACTGCTTCCCATGCCTAAAATTCCGCTACCCATGTTTTTTTGCATCCTGCTAGCTAAAAACATCCAAATAGCAAAGAAAATAAATACCGGAATAACCCAAGAAAATATCATATCACTTAGCCAATTACTCTCGTTATAAGCACCATAACTTATGTTATTTTCCTCTAAAAGTGGCACTAAAGTTTGGTCATTTGCTACCTTTTTAACTACATAAGTTTGCGAATTTCCACTAGCTTTGATTGTGGTTTGACCGATTACAACCTCGTTTATCTGCTTTGATTTAATCAAAGATTTAAGCTCTGAATAGCTAATATTTTTTGAATTTCCGCCAGAAATTCCCATATCATCAGGGCTCATACTGCGAAAGATTAGCACCATAATAACCGCAAAAATCGCAAATACTAAGATAGGATTTTTATTAAAAAAATTACCATTATTTCCATTTGATTGATTTTTATTTTCCATTATTTTCCTTGATTTTTAAATACAAAACTCTCCCACTCATTTTGAGTTAAATTTTCCACCAACTCAAAATCGCTAAAGACATTTGTAATTCTGCTTTTATATTTTGTTAAAATTCCAGATAGTATGATTATACCGCCGGATTTGACCTTGGATTTGAGATCATTAGCAAGAAATAGTATAACATCGGCAATAATATTAGCCACCACCACATCATAACGATCTTTGCTATCTGTGACTGAGCCAACCCAAATTTGCTTTATGGATACCATATTTTTTTGAGCGTTATCAATCGTACTTTGGATCGCTAGCTCATCGGTATCGCAACTATAAACACTCAAACCTAGCTTAGCCATAGCTATACTTAAAATTCCACTACCGCAACCAACATCTAAGGCATCTTTATACTCTTTGGAATATTTAGAGATTAATTTTAAACATGAATTTGTACTCTCATGATGACCAGATCCAAAGGCAAGAGCTGGATCTATGATGATATCTATTAATCCGCTTTTTGGTTTTTCCCAACTTAGCCTAATGTAAAAATCACCCGCAATAACCGGAGTTACACCCTTTTTATACTCATTAATCCAATCTATATTATCTTTAATTATCAAATCAGTAGATATATCACAACCTAGACGACTAGCAAACTCTTCAAGTCCCCATTTAATATGATTTAGATCCTCTTCATCTCTTATGATAAAACCATTATCAATCTCTTCTATACAGGTAAATCCAAATTCAAATATGAGATCTTTTAATGGCTCTATTTGTGAAGATAAGACTCTTAATTCGTAGTATTTATCTTTCATTATCCAAGAACATCTTCAAGCTTCTCTTTGAGAACTTGAGGCGTAAAGGGTTTTACTATATAGTTATTTACACCAGCTTTTAATGCTGTGATAACCTCTGCTTTACCACCTTCTGTAGTCACCATTATAATAGGCATATTCTCATATTTAGACTCTGCTCTTACCTTTTTAACAAGCTCTAGGCCATTCATCTCAGGCATATTCCAGTCTGTAATCAAGACACCAATATCTGGATTTTGGCAAAGTAGATCCCAAGCCTCTACACCATGCTCTGCTTGTAATACATCCTTATGACCAAGTCTTTCTAATGTATTCTTTATAATTCTCCTCATAGTAGAGCTATCATCAACAACTAATAACTTCACTAACTATCCTTTCTCAACTTTGGCGGTATTTTATCTAAAATTACATTTAAAATAACTTTAATAACTAAAATTTATTTCCAAAAATATCATTAAGGCTGATTTTGCCTTCATAATATGCCTTGCCGATTATCACGCCAGATATGTCTGTTGCTTTGCTCGCAGCCTCTAAATCAGCCAAACTAGCTACGCCTCCACTTGCGATTATAGGCAAACCGCTAGCCTTGGCAATTGATGAAGTGAATTCTAAATTCAAGCCACAAAGCATTCCATCTTTGCTAATATCAGTAGCGATGATCGCTTCTACTCCAGCATCTGCGTATAGTTTGGCCAATTCCGTAGCTCTCATTTGGCTTATTTGTGCCCAGCCTTCAACTGCTACAAAACCATCTTTGGCATCGATACCTACAACAATTCTATATTTGTTAGACATCTCTTTTACAAAATCAGGATTTTTAAGCGCAACTGAACCTAAAATCAATCTAGTTACACCTGAGCTTAAATAGCTTTTTATACGCTCTTCATTACGAACTCCGCCGCCAATTTGTATATTTAAATTTGTTGCGCTCACTATCTTTTCAATTGTTTTTAAATTTATCGCATCACCAGCAAATGCTCCATCTAAA
This sequence comes from Campylobacter sp. RM9328, assembly GCF_012978615.1. NCBI lineage: Bacteria > Pseudomonadati > Campylobacterota > Epsilonproteobacteria > Campylobacterales > Campylobacteraceae > Campylobacter > Campylobacter sp. RM9328. Next base: position 8,444 of record NZ_LIWF01000007.1, read on the forward strand.
TCTACAATATGTAACCATTTGGCTCCAGCATCGCTAAATTTCTTAGCTAATTCCCAAGGCTCATTTGAGTAAATTTTCGCACTATCCATAAGACCTTTAGATAGCCTAACTGCCTTGCCATCTTTTAAGTCTATTGCCATATATTTTTCCATTATAACTCCATAAAATTTTTGATAATTCTCAATCCATTTTCATGAGATTTTTCAGGGTGCGGCTGAAAGCCATAGACATTTTCATACTCAACAGCACTTACAAACTCATATCCATAATCTGTATAAGCTAGAGCGAATTTATTATCACAAACAGCGTGATATGAATGGACAAAATATAGATAAGCACTATCTTTTAATCCATCTATAATTTTGCTCTGTTTTGTGAATTTAGCCCTATTCCAGCCCATGTGTGGGACTTTTAAATGTTCATTAAATTTGGATTTATCAAACTCTACAATACTCCCTTTAATCACACCCAAACCGCTATGTTCGCCAAATTCATAGCTTTTATCAAACAAAAGTTGCATCCCAAGGCATATTCCTAAAAACGGCTTACCCTTAGAGATGAATTCCAAAATTGCGCTATCAAGATTATTTGATTTTAACTGCTCCATAGCCTTGCCAAAAGCCCCGACACCAGGCAAAAGCAACTTATCATAGCTTTTTAATCTATCTGCGTCGCTTACTAATTCGCTCTTAGCGCCTACAAACTCAAGAGCATTTTGGACGCTTCTGATATTTCCGGCACCATAATCAATTATCCCTATCAATACCACCCCTTTTTAAAACAAATAAATAACAACTCAAAGCAACCATCAAAAGCCCTACCCCACCGATGAGATAGATAGCATATATTATCTGACTTGGATCAGTAATAGCAAATTTAAACACAAGCATCAAAGACTCAATAGCTAGGGCTATAATAATACTTCCAATAAATCTCACCATAGTTCTGCTACCGCCGTTTTGATGGTGATTTGGCCTACCTAAAACCTCAGATTCAAATATCGCTTTGACAAGATCGAATATAGCAAGAGCCAAGGTCAAAACAATTGTAGATTCAAAAACTTCACTAATATTAATCTCATTAAAGCTTTTTAATACAAAACTTTTTATCCCATGGATAAATAAAACTAGCGAAATCACAAAAAGCGCCAAAGAGAAAATCGAGTATATAAGCTTTGTAAATTTGCCAAATATCCCATCAACCGATCCAGGGCTGATGATGGATAGAAGTTCGCTTAATCCGATGTCCATACAAGCTACATAAACTAGCTCTTTTTTATCATCATATATAGGCATTGATGCTGTAACGCAAAGCTGATTAGTAAGACTAGATGGATATGGATCGGTCATCACACAACGCTTTTCACGAACACTTCTGTAATAATATGCTTTGTTGCTTCTATTTATACCCTTTCCAATGCTGTTTTTAGGATCTAGGCTTATGGTGTTTTCTAGTTGAATTCCATTTTTATCCAAGATATAAAAAGCATCGAAAATATCAACTTCATGAGCGATTTTATCAAAGCCATCTTTAATGCTTTGTGCGCTTACACCTGGGAGGTTATTTGGTATATTTCTATTTAATAGATAACATAAATAGGCTCTAGCTTTATAGCGTATCTGACTAAACTCTTCAATCTCTTTAAATGTCACGATAAATTCCTAATTTTTATTATGGTTAAACTCTGGGACTATAGCTTTTAAATTCGCCTCTATCTCTTCATCGTTTTGGCTCTTTATTAGAGTTGAGATTTGAGAATTTAAGATATCTATATTGTATGGTTGGCTAGTGGTTACAAATATACTCTCAAATTTAGTCGCCACATCGCTAGGGTCTATTAACAGCTCTTCATATAGCTTCTCACCTGGGCGAAGACCGATAAATTTGATTCCCAAATGCTCTTTTGAGCTTAATTTTAACATTCTTTGAGCCATATCGGCAATTTTGACTGGCTCACCCATATTTAAGACAAAAAGCTCACCGCCTTTAGCTATACTAGCAGCTTGAAGAACCAATTGGCAAGCCTCGCTAACTAGCATAAAATATCTAGTGATATCTGGGTGAGTTACGCTTAGTGGCTCATTGGCTGCGATTTGGGCTTTAAATTTAGGTATCACGCTACCGCTACTACCAAGCACATTGCCAAATCTCACCGCCACAATCTCAGTAGAGCTGGTATTTGAATTTAACGCATATAACTCGCATACTCTCTTAGTCGCTCCCATAATGTTAGTTGGTCTAACGGCTTTATCTGTAGAGATCAATACCACTTTATGAGTATTATATTTTTTGGCTAAATCTACTACATTTTTAGTTCCAAGTATGTTATTCTCCACCGCAAACAAAGGGTTAAACTCACATAGCGGTACATGCTTATATGCTGCGGCGTGGATCACAATATATGGTTTAAATTTAGCAAATACACTCTCAAATTCATCTCTATGCGTGATATTTAGCATAATCAAGCGATTACGCTCATCAGCGTTTGTGGCTTCATTTATCTGATAGAGATTGTATTCGCTATGATCTATCATAATTATCTCTTTAGCGCCAAATTTTAAACACTGCTTACATATCTCGCTACCAATTGTCCCGCCAGCACCAGTAACCATCACGCTTTTACCGCCGATAAAACTCTCAACCACACTACTATCAAGGTCTTTTGGCTTTCTAGCTAGAAGATCTTCGATGCTAATATCAGTAATGCCCTCGCTCTTTTGTCCTATTAATGAAAATATCTTAATATCTTTAAATCCTAAGGTATCTAACTCATCATAAAGCTCTTTAAGCTCATTTGGCATAAGTGTTAGAGCTATTATAGCACTTTTTACCCCATCTTCTATATAGCTTTTTAGCTCATCTTTATGGCCTACTTGATATCCATCACAATATGTCCCCACAAGCTCATTTCTACCATCTACAACGCCTACTGCGTAGTAGTTCGCATAACCACTTTTTAGTCCTTTTAGAATTTGTAAAGTCTTAGAAGTGGAGCCAATAATCACGCATGGATTGCCATTTTTGCTCTTTTTAAAATCAAGCAAAACTCGCTTTGAAATTCTCAAACTACCAACCATTATAGCTGACAATAGAGCATCAATGATAATAACACTTCTTGGAAAAGGCGCAAAAAGCTCTTCATAAGATAAAAATATACCAAAAAATATCCCCGCACAAAGCAAAGAGGCTAAAACTATCTTTCTAGCTTCATTTAAACCAAAAAATCTCCACGGCACACGATAAATTTGAAACGCCCAAAGCAATGCTATCTTAATAACAATCAAAATCACACCACTATACACCATACCAGGGATAAATATCTCCGGGATATCTCCGCTAAATCTAAGCAAAAAAGCAAAATATATACTAAGGGCAAATATTATCACATCACATAGTAAAAAAAAGGCTATTCTACGCCTTTTTGTCGCTATAATCACAATGCACTCCTAACGATACTAGCGATTTTCTCCACTAGCTCATCACTCATATTAGCCCCACTAGGAAGGCAAATTCCCCTTGAAAAATACTCTTCGCTAGTGCCATCAACAAGGCATTTAGCCCCTTTAAATACCGGTTGAAGATGCATTGGCTTCCATAATGGTCTGCTCTCTATATCATTTTTATTTAAGGCTTCTATCACTTTTAAATGGCTATTTTTCTCTTTAAATAAAAGCGTAGTTAGCCATCTATTGCCGTATGAATTTGGAATTTCAGGCATAAATTCAGCTACATCGCTAAGCAAATTTGAGTATAAATCAAATATCTGCCTTTTTCGCTCTACCCTGCTTTTTAAAACCTCCATCTGCCCAACGCCAATAGCACCTAAAACATTACTCAATCTATAATTATATCCATAATCCAAATGCTCATAATGAAGTAGTGGTTCTCTTGCTTGAGTGCTATAATACCTTGCTTTGGCTACTAATTTTTCATCATTACTAACTAGCATACCACCGCCACTTGTGGTTATAATCTTATTACCATTAAAGCTATAAACCCCAGCATCACCAAAGGTTCCAAGAGCTTTATTATTATAAAATCCACCTAAAGCCTCAGCCGCATCTTCTATAACTTTTATATCTTCATTTTTACAAATTTCTAAAATTTCATCTATCTTAGCCGCTTGTCCATAAAGGTGTGTTAATATAAGGGCTTTTGGCTTTTTAGGGCTTTTGGCTATTGCTTGCTTGAGTAGTTTGGGGCTTAAATTCCAGCTCTCATCACTATCTATAAAAACTGGTTCGCATCTTTCATACATTATAGGATTTACACTTGCTGCAAATGTAAAAGTAGAAGCCAAAACAACATCCCCATCCCTAATCCCAAGTGTGCGAAGTGCTAGATGAAGTCCTGCTGTGGCTGAATTTAACGCTAAGGCATTTGAAATTTGACAATAATCTTTGATACTTTGCTCAAATCTATCGACAAACTCACCAAGTGGCGCTATATAATTACTCTCAAAGACCTCTTTTACATATCTTTCTTCATTACCGCCCATATATGGTGCGCTCAAAAAGATTCTAGGCATAACTATCCTTAAAAATTTTGGTTCATATTTTATCAAAGTTAGAATAAACCTAATATTAATATTAAGATAAAATCCAGTTTTATATGAAATTTTATCAATTCTATTATATATCAAGGTATAATTTGATAAATTATATTAAACATAATATTTAAATAAATTATTTAATACTATTTTTATTTTTAATAAAGTTTTGCTAGGCTACAATTTCCGCTCAAAATCAAAAATAGAAAGAGTATTTTGAAACAACTTAGTTTAGATAGAAATACATTAAAATTTTATTATCAGGTTATATCATCATCGCTTTATTAGGAGCTATAATCTTAAACTCAAGCTGGGCTAGTGTAGCACCAATAAGCTTTATCGATGCCTTTTTCACTAGCACTTCAGCTATTAGTATGACTGGACTTATAGTCAAAATACCGCTATGGATTTTACCTTAGCTGGTCAGATAATCATCTTGATCTTAATACAAATTGGCGGTTTGGGATATATGAGTATAGGGCTTTTTATCTATATATTAATACGCAAAAAATTTGGATTTAATGGCAAAAATTTATTAAAAGAGTCCTTACTATATCCATCTACTGAAGGGATATCTAAATTTTTTAAAAATGTCGTGCTTTTTGTCTTTTTGATTGAGCTAATTGGTGCTATACTCCTTACTATGCGTTTTATGCTTGAGATGAATTTTGCTAAGGCTTTGTGGTTTGGGGTTTTTCACTCAATTAGTGCTTTTAACAATGCTGGTTTTAGTATATTTGAAAGTGGCTTAACCCCTTATAAACATGATTTGGCTATAAATATCATTATAACATCTTTGATTATTATCGGTGGGCTTGGATACTTTGTCTTAGTTGAGCTATATTTTTTCCAAAAAAAGAGAATTCAAAATTTAAGCCTGCATACCAAAGTTGTAATCCTAGCTACAATTTCGCTTATTGTATTTTCAACACTTATTATCTTTCTTTTAGAGTATTCTAACCCAAATTCCATAGGTAACTTCTCTATTTTTGATAAAATTTTAAGCTCATATTTTACCGCTATCAACTACCGAACGGCTGGATTTAACACGCTTGATATGAATGCTTTACATGATGCGAGTTTGTTTTTTGGCTCTTTATTTATGGTTATTGGCGGCGCACCTGGTGGGACGGCTGGCGGAATGAAAATCACCACTTTAGTGGTGCTTTTATTCTATGTTTATTGGAGTATTCGCAATGGGCAAGTAAGGATTTTTAATCAAGAAATTTCACAAGAGACCATATCAAGAGCTTTTATTATAACTGTTGGATCAGCTGTTTATATAGTTATAGCTGTGATTTTGATATCTTTGTTGGAATCTAAATTTAATTTTATCTATATTCTGTTTGAGATATCATCAGCATTTGCTACAGTCGGAATCTCCGTAGGAAATGGCGGAACTCTCTCGCTTTGTGCGTTATTTAGCGATTCTAGTAAAATAATAATTATAATTATGATGTTAAGCGGCAGGATTGGTGTGTATGCCTTTTTATTATCTATTTTTAAAGAGGATAAAAGCACACATATTAAATTCCCTGAAGGAAAAATATATTTATAAAGGTAAGTTATGAAAAATATAAGTTATGGAGTTATAGGGCTTGGTAAATTCGGATCTGTAGTAGCAGATGAGCTCATCGCTAGCGGACACGCAGTCATCATCGCTGATAAGGATGAAGAGGCCTTAAAAAGTATATCAAATTCACCAAAATGCGCTTATATACTAGATTCTACCAATACTCTAGCACTTAAAGAAGCTGGATTTAGCGATGTAGAGATCGTGATTGTAAGTATAGGCGATAATGTAGAAAAATCCATCCTAACACTAATGGCGCTCAAAGATATAGGAGTTAAAACCATCGTAGCTAAAGCAACTTCTAATATCCATGGACAGATTCTATCTAAACTTGGCGCTTCAAAGGTTATCTATCCTGAAAAAGAGAGCGCCAAAAGATTGGTAAAAGATTTTTTCAACAAAAAAAGAAATTTTGAAATTTTCGATCTCTCAGCTAACACTATTAGGGCTGTCAAAATTACAATAGATGATGATTTAGCCGGTAATTCGCTCAAACATATCTCTAAAAATATGAGAGTTATAGCATATAAAAAATCAAATTCAAACTGGGAAATAATGCCAAATTTACAAACCACAATCGTCTATAGCGGAGATATTATAATGCTTTTAGGCACCGCTAAGGAGCTAAGCGAATTTGAGTCTAAAACTATGTAGAATTTTATAAATTATTTGGTATTAAAATCTAATTTATAATAAATATTAATTCAAAAATCTTGCTTACTTTAGGATTTCTAAAAACAGCAAAATAGTCTTTCCAAAGATCAAGAAAACCAATAATAAATTTAAAATAGATTAAATAAATAGAAGATATCAAATGGTGGTTAGAGGCAGAATCGAACTGCCGACACGCAGATTTTCAGTCTGCTGCTCTACCGACTGAGCTATCCAACCACCTTAAAAGTGAGTTGAAATTATATTAAAACAAAGCTTAAAATCAAATAAAATTCAACACAAAAATTAAAATTACAAAATCTGTGATATATACTCTTTAAATTTATCCCCACGCTGGGCATATGAACTAAACTGATCCAAGCTAGCACACGCTGGACTTAGCAAAGCCACATCATCTTTTTCCATCATTTTATCTATCAAATTTACAGCGTTTTCTAATGTCTTAGCATTATATACTGGCGCATTCAAAGACTTAGCAATCTTAGTTATCTCATCACAATTTGAGCCTATAGCATAGATCTTAGCGCCTTGATTTACCGCAGCCACAATGGCCTTTTTGATACTTACACCCTTATCATCGCCACCGAGTATTATGTGGATTTTTTCGCCTTTATATCTTGCTAAGGCTTGAAGAGTTGCGTCGATATTTGTAGCTTTAGTATCATTTACCCATAATCTACATTTGTTATCTCTTAACTCTTCTAACTTGTGCGGCTCAATGATAAATGTATTTAACAGATCTATACTCAATGTGCTAAATATGATATTTTCGATAGCCAAAGCCATAATCGCATCCATCAAAAATGGCACTCGAAAATCAATCCTACCAATATCAATATTAAATTTATTAGCCAGATCAATCTCATCTTCATACCCTATAATCTTAGCGTGAGATTTGATTTTTTCATAGCATTTTGGCACTATAGCCACGCTACCTTCCCTCATCATTGATAGTGGTTTTAGCTTGGCATTTTCATACTCTTTAGCACTACCATGCCAACTTATATGATCATCGCTAATAGGCAAAAGCGCATAGATATCAGGAGAGGCAAATTTGGTATAATGGATAGTAAAAGAGCTAGTCTCTAAAATCCAAATTTTAGCCTTCTTGCCCACTAAATCACCAAGTGCAATTCCCACATTACCACCCATAATTGCCCCACGATCCCTTAATAGATGCTCAGTCATTTTAGTCGTTGTAGTCTTGCCATTTGTACCACTAATCCAAATACTTTTTGGGGTGGAATTTCTAAAATAATCATACTCGCTTATGAGATTTTTAGCCGATTTTATCAGCTTATGAGATGGCGGAAATCCAGGACTTGGAATCTCCAATTCACTAAGATTAGGATCAAATTTATCAATCGGTAACAAAGCATTACCATACTCATCGCTACTAGCTACTTTAAATTTATCATCATAGATATTCCAGCCACCGCTTTTGGCGATAGATTTTGTTGTATTAGCATATCCAAATAGAGATTTTATCATTATTTTACCTTAATTTTAATGCGATTAAAGCGATTAAATTTGCCACCAAAGCTATCATCCAAAACCGCACAATAATCTTATTTTCGCTCCATCCTTTCATCTCAAAATGGTGATGTAAAGGCGCCATTAAAAATATACGCTTTTTTCTAATCTTAAAGCTACTAACTTGCAAAATCACAGATAGGGTCTCGACGACAAAGACAAATCCTATGATTATCAGCAAAAGCTCATTTTTTGTAACAATCCCCATATATCCGATAAATGCACCGATACTAAGGCTACCACTATCACCCATAAAAACTTCAGCAGGATAGCAATTAAACCACAAAAATCCTAGCAAAGCTCCTATCAAAGCAGTTACTAAAATCACTATCTCGCCTAAATTCACAACCTTAGGTAACAACAAATATGAACTATAAACAGCATGTCCCATCAAATAAGCAAAAATCCCCAAAGTCACAAGCCCCAAAATCGAAGGCACGCTAGCAAGCCCATCTAATCCATCAGTTAAATTCACAGCATTAGAAGAAGAAGTAAGCACTAAAACCCATAAAACAATAGAAAATATAGATATATCACAAATAGGATATTTATAAAAAGGCAGATAAAACATCGTATCTAATGAGCTAAAAAAGTATAAAAAACCAGCAGTTGCTACCCCTAATAAAATTTGAAATATAAATTTCACTCTAGCGGTGATCCCAGCGTGATTTTGCCTACCTACTATCTTGCTAAAATCATCATAAAATCCAAGCAGACAAAATCCAGCCAAGACAAAAAGTCCGATAAGAACAAAACTATTGCTTAAATTCGCACTAAATAGCGTAGCCACGATAGCACAACTTATAAAGACCACGCCACCCATTGTAGGGGTTTTACCCTTTTGCTGATGGGTTTTGGGAGCTAACTCATAAATTGGCTGATTGGCGTTTTTTACCCTAGCCCACGATATAAATTTAGGCATAAAAAACAGAGTTAAAATAAAAGCTAAAAAAAAGCTAATCTGAGCCCTAACCGTCAAATAGCTAAAAAAATTTATCCCAAAAATATCATAAATATAATAAAGCACCAAATTTCCTAAATGATTATTGAATTTTTAAGGCTCAATTATATAAATTTTTTTCTAAAAAATCGTTAAATATGAATAAAAATTCAAAAAAATTATGGATATTTATAAATTACTGATAAAATTACGGGCTAAATTTATATATTTGCTTAAAATCAGGAGGAATTAACCTAATGAGCAAAAAATCTATACTAGTTATAACCGATGGGATTGGATACAATCCTAATGATACATTTAACGCCTTTAACGCAGCTAAAAAGCCAACATATGAGTGGCTAGAGAAAAACGCAGCTAAAAATTATCTTAAAACCAGCGGCCTAGCAGTTGGATTACCTGATGGTCAGATGGGAAATAGCGAAGTCGGACACATGACGATAGGAAGTGGGAGAATCTTATATCAAAATTTAGTTAAAATTGATAAAGCTATACAAAATAACGAATTAAAAGAGAATAAAGCCCTAAAAGAGCTATTAAATAAGGTAAAAAGAGTCCATATAATCGGCCTATATAGCGATGGTGGTGTTCATTCTCACCTAAATCACTTTGATGCGATAGCTCAAATTTGCTTAGATGAAGGCAAGGTGGTCTATACTCACCCTATCACAGATGGTCGTGATGTAAGCCCAAAAAGTGGATTAAATTTCATCAAATCTCTACAAAACAAATTTACCATTGCCACAATCAGCGGTAGATTTTACGCTATGGATAGGGATAAAAGATGGGATAGAGTCAAACAAGCCTACGATGTAATAGCCAAAAACCAAAATATCCAGAGCATAAAACCAGATGAATATATCCAAAATTCATATAATAATGATATTTTTGATGAGTTTATAGAGCCTGCTAGTTTTGTCGATTTTGGCGGGATTAAAGCTGATGATGGAGTGATATTTATCAATTTTAGAAATGATAGAGCTAGGGAGATTTGTGCTGCTTTGGCTGTTAGTGAATTTAATGAATTCAAGCGTGAAAATATCTGCGAAAATTTAATCACAATGACAAATTATGATGATAAATTTAAATTTCCTATAATGTTTGAAAATGATGATATTAAAGATACTTTAGCCGAAGTAATAGCCCAAAATGGCCTACGCCAGCTCCACACAGCCGAAACCGAAAAATACGCTCATGTTACCTTCTTTTTCAATGGTGGAAAAGAGGATTTAGTAGAAAACGAATCAAGAGTCTTAATCCCTAGTCCAAAGGTCAAAACATACGATGAAAAGCCACAAATGAGCGCATATGAAGTTACTCAAGCTGTCCTTAATGGGATTGAAAATGGGATTGATTTCATCGTTGTCAATTACGCAAATGGCGATATGGTCGGCCACACGGGCAATTATGATGCTGCTATAAAAGCCGTTGAAGCTGTGGATGAGTGCCTTGGCAAGGTGATAAAAAAAGCTATTGAAAATGGCTACTCATATATGCAAATTAGCGATCATGGCAACTGCGAAGCTATGAAAGATAGTAGCGGCGAACTTCTTACAAATCACACTACATTTGATGTATTTAACTATATAATTGCCGATGGAGTAACACAAATAGAGTATGGCGGATTAAGCAATGTGGCGCCAACTATATTAAAATTGATGAATTTAGAAATTCCAAAAGTTATGGATAAACCACTATTTTAAAGGATAAAATATGAAATTTAGCGGAAAAAATGTATTAGTAACCGGCGGTAGTCGTGGGATTGGTGCTGAAATTTGTAAAGTTTTGGCTAGTTTTGGGCTTAAAGTTTGGATAAATTACAGATCAAATCCCGATATTGCTGATGCTCTAAAAGCCCAGATAGAAGCTGGTGGCGGTAGTGCTGCTGTAGTGAAATTTGACGCTACTAATGAGGCGGAATTTATCGAGGCTATAAATTTAATAGTTCAAAGTGATGGCGAGTTAAGCTACCTTGTCAATAACGCCGGGATTACAAACGATAAATTAGCTCTTAGAATGAGCGTAGATGACTTTAATAGCGTTATTGATGCGAATTTAAAAAGTGCTTTTATAGGCTCTCGTGAGGCATTAAAAGTAATGAGTAAAAAACGCTTTGGCTCTGTAGTAAATGTCGCTTCAATAGTTGGTGAAATGGGAAACGCAGGCCAAACAAACTACTCAGCTAGCAAAGGTGGTATGATAGCAATGAGTAAAAGCTTTGCCAAAGAAGGCGCTAGTAGAAATGTGCGTTTTAATAGCGTAACTCCTGGCTTTATCGCTACTGATATGACTAGTGAATTAAGCGATGAGATCAAAGCAAATTATTCGGCAAATATCCCACTTAAAAGATTTGGCGAGCCTAGTGAGGTAGCTAATGCGGTGGCCTTTTTATTAAGTGATTACGCAAGCTACATTACCGGCGATACGCTAAAAATAAACGGCGGATTATATATGTAGCAAACTTTAAGGCAAATTATAGTAAGATTACACTCATTTTTATTTTTTAGGAGAAAATTATGGCAATATTTGACGAAGTTAGAGATGTTGTAGTAGAACAACTTAGCGTTTCAGCTGATGCTGTAAAAATGGAGTCAAAAATCATAGAAGATTTAGGTGCTGATTCATTAGATGTTGTTGAGTTAGTTATGGCTTTAGAAGAGAAATTTGATGTTGAAATTCCAGATAGTGAAGCCGAAAAACTAATTAGCATCGCAGATGTTGTAAATTATGTTGAAGGTCTAAAAAAATAATTAAAATATTAAGTGATTAAATTTAAATTTTAGGAGAAGTAGCATTGAAAAGAGTGGTAGTAACTGGTTTAGGTATGATAACTGCGCTAGGTCTTGATAAAGATGTATCTTTTAAAAATATTTGCGATGGCAAAACAGGTGTAAAAAAGATAACCCTATTTGATGCTACTGATTTTCCAGTACAAATAGCTGCTCAAATAGATGATTTTGATCCAGCTACTATAATGGAGGCAAAAGAGATAAAAAAGGTAGATAGATTTATCCAGTTAGGCTTAAAAGCCGCTAAAGACGCTATGGATGATGCGAATTTTAAAGATTTTGATCCAAGTGAATTTGGCGTTAGCTCAGCTGCTGGTATCGGTGGCCTACCAAATATAGAAAAAAATTCTAATATATGTTTAGAAAAAGGCCCTAGAAAAATATCTCCGTTTTTTATCCCTTCTGCTTTGGTAAATATGCTTGGTGGATTAGTTAGCATAGCTCACAATCTTAAAGGTCCAAATTTATCTAGCGTAACAGCGTGTGCCGCATCAACTCACGCTATATGCGAAGCCGCCAAGACAATTATGATAGGCGAGACAAAAGCTATGCTAGTTATTGGTGCTGAGTCTGCTATCTGTCCTGTAGGTATCGGCGGATTTGCCGCTATGAAGGCACTATCTACAAGAAATGACGATCCAGCCGCAGCATCAAGACCATTTGATGCCAATAGAGATGGCTTTGTAATGGGCGAAGGTGCTGGAGCATTGATATTAGAAGAGTATGAGAGTGCTATAGCTAGAGGGGCTAGAATTTACGCTGAAATAGTCGGTTTTGGCGAGAGTGCAGACGCACACCATATCACAAGCCCTAGCTTAGATGGCCCACAAAGAGCCATGAGTAAAGCCCTATCAATGGCTGGAGATATCAAAATTGATTATATCAATGCTCACGGCACATCCACTTCAGCAAATGATGCTAACGAAACTGCTGCTATCAAAGCTGTATTTGGCGATAATATCCCAGCTATTAGCTCTACTAAGGGTCAGACAGGCCACTGCTTGGGTGCTGCTGGTGCTATAGAAGCGGTAATCTCTATCATGGCTATGAATCAAGGTATCATCCCACCTACTATCAATCAAACAGATAGAGCACCTGAGTGCGACTTGGATTATACCCCAAATTCAGCTAGAAAATCTGAACTAAATGCTGTTATGAGTAACTCATTTGGCTTTGGTGGAACTAACGGCTCAGTCATATTCAAAAGGCTAAAATAATGGCTAGCTATCTTGATTTTGAAAAAGGTATTCAACAAATTGATGAGGATATAGCTAACGCTAAGATTAAAGGCGATGAGCACGCTATTGAGATACTAAGTAAAAATTTAGAAAAAGAGATAGCAAAAACATATAAAAATTTAAATGAATTCCAAAGATTAAATTTAGCTAGGCATCCAGATCGCCCTTATGCGCTTGATTATATCAGAGCTCTTCTAACTGATAGCTATGAAATTCACGGCGATAGAACTTACGCTGATGATCCATCAATTGTCTGTTATAGTGGCTACATAGGCAATAAAAAGGTAATTGTCATAGCCGAACAAAAAGGCCGTGGAACAAAATATAAAATTATGAGAAATTTCGGTATGCCTCATCCTGAAGGCTATAGAAAAGCTTTGCGTGTAGCTAGATTGGCTGAAAAATTTGAAATTCCTGTAATATTTTTGATTGATACTCCAGGTGCTTATCCTGGTGTTGGTGCTGAAGAGCGTGGTCAAAGTGAGGCTATAGCTAGAAATTTATTTGAGCTTAGTGAGCTTAAAACTAGAACAATAGCAATTGTAATTGGCGAAGGTGGTAGCGGTGGCGCTCTTGCTATTGGTGTTGCTGATCGCTTAGCAATGATGAGAAATTCTGTATTTTCTGTGATATCGCCAGAGGGTTGTGCGGCGATTTTATGGAATGATCCTAGTAAAAGCGAAGCCGCTACTAAAGCTATGAAGATCACAGCCGATGACTTAAAAGAGCTAAATTTAATTGATGATGTGATAGATGAACCTATAATGGGGGCTCACAGAGATAAAGATGGCGCCATATCAGCAGTTGGTGAATATATCAGAAATCAACTTGAAGAGTTAGAAAAATTATCTATAGATGAAGTTGTAAGTGCTAGAATGGCGAAAATATTATCTGTCGGAGCTTATGAATAGTTGAGTATTTAGCCAAATTTGGTATGAAATTTGGCTTAATTTTAATCTATTTTTTCTATCCAACATTTTTATATCCAAATTCTACTAAACTAACTTATCAAATCCAAAATATCTTTAACTCTTTTAAATAATCTAAATTTCATTACTCTATGTTACTCATATCAATTATCTCTTGAACGCCATCTAAGAGATGATTTAATGGCACACCTAAAGTCTTAGGTATCTGTAAAAGATGAGCGATATTAAAATGCGCACCATTTAGACAAATTTCAGCAAAACTAACCACGCTTACAGATTTATATCCCATCTCTAAAGATAGAGATAGCTGCGAAACCTTACGCTCCTTTCTAGCTTTTGCTACATTTTGACCTATTTTCTTATAGACTTTTAAATTTTCTTTCTTACTAAGCAAAAAATACCTTATTATTATAAGTTATTCTTATTATTGCTTAATGTCTAACCTTATATCAACTTATTATAATAAGTTGAACTATATTTTGATTAATAATATTATTTGCCGCTTAAAAATCAACTAAAAATTCAACCTCTATAAAAATGACGGGGGTGTAAGCTAACTCCTATGAAAATATCTCTTGGGTAAAAAAGCAAAAATGTCTCTATTATCCACGCTTGGGGGCAGAATAATCACTTTTGGAATAACAAGCTTTGCGCTCTTGCTTGGCCATCTTAGAAAGTATATTATCAAAATTGACTAATTTAGGTGGAAGTGCCTACGAAAAAGGCTTTGTAAGCTTTTTAGAAGTGCCTGAAAGTGGCAAATAGGTGTTTTGGTATTTTGAACGAGTAGTTTTTTAGCTAAGAGAATTTCGCAAATAAAATTAGATAATCAAGAGATGATTATCGATATTGCTTTTGGCAAAAAAGGTTAAATTTTATCTAGCTTTCATTGAGGATTTTAGATTTTTTATCTATCCTAAATCGATTTTCACATTTATATTAGAGTGCGAGCATAAAGGCAAAATCACACAAAATCTCACTATACCAAGATCCGAGCTTGACAAAGCCTTAAAAGAGTTTATCAATAAAAACTTAATTTGATAAACTCTAAATCGCCATAAAGGCTTAGCCCTTTGGCTAAATTTATTTTTTGCTCTTTTGAGATCTTAAATTTCTAGCTAAATCGCAAGACTCATTTTCACCATTATTACAAGCGATTTGATAAATTGTAATAGCCGTATCAATATCTTTTGTTACGCCATCACCATAGACAAACATATCAGCGAGTTGCTTACAAGCAGGAATATATTGAAATCCATAACAGATCATATCATAGGCGATTGCAGCACTTTTAAAGTCGCCACTTTTATAAATTTCATCAACGAGTTTTTTACATTTTGATGGATTATTAAGTTTAGAGCACTCATTATAAAAGCTCTCTATCTTGGCTTCTATCTGTTCTTGGCTCACCTCTATTTGCTTTGGCTTGGTGGTGAGTGTGGTTTTTTGGAAACAACCAGCTAGGATAAATCCAGCTAAAATCGCTACAATAACGCCTCTCAACTCTCTCTCCTTACTATATAATATGTCTCTTTTGGGGTTAGTTTTTTGATTATAATTTTATATTTATTAGCCCATGATTGGACTATTTCGTTGAATTCATCTATGATTTGTGGTATTTGGCTTTCGCATTTTATTTTAAATTTATCTTCGCTATTAGATAGAGCTACAAAACCATCTAAATGCTTGATCTTTTCATGTAAATTTATAATATGCTCAATCTCTCTTTCATCAAAATCACAAGCCGATAAAACCCTTTTAACCTGCTCCAAAAGCGCCTCATTTACATTATATCCAAGCCCTGTTAATACTAATTCTAAACTCATTATATCCCCCTAATTTTGTGATTTTTGGCTGATTAAAACTGCTTCTATAATCTTTTTGATATCGCCATCTAGCACTGCATCAGCCTGAGAATATGCGATATTGCTTCTATTGTCTTTTACCTGTTTATATGGGAATAGGACATATGAGCGAATTTGATGCCCCCAACCCATTTCGCTCTTTTCTACTGAGTCGCTAGCGGCTCTTTGTCTCTCTAATTCAAGCTCATAAAGCCTTGATTTTAGCATTTTCATCGCTGTGGCTTTGTTTTTGTGCTGACTTCTATCATTTTGGCACTGGACTACAATGCCTGTAGGTATGTGAGTTATACGGACTGCACTCTCTGTTTTATTGACATGCTGACCACCTGCCCCGCTAGCTCTGTAATAATCTAGCCTTAAATCCTTATCTTCTATCTCTATAGCTATATCATCATCGACTTCAGGGCTTACCATTACACTTGAAAAGCTCGTATGACGCCTACCTGCGCTATCAAATGGGCTAGTTCTAACAAGGCGATGGATGCCATTTTCGGCCTTTAAATATCCATAAGCATTTTCACCTTTGACAATGAAGCTTACATCTTTAATACCAGCTTCATCACCCTCTTGAAAATCCAAAGTTTCTACCTTATAGCCCTCCCTTTCACAAAATCTCAAATACATTCTATAAAGCATACTCGCCCAGTCATTGCTCTCGGTCCCGCCGGCTCCAGGATGGATAGTAACAATAGCATTTTTATTATCATCTTCGCCGCTAAGCATCATAGAGACTTCTAAATTTGTAATTAAATCTTCTAAATTTTCTGAATCTTCAAATAGCGAATTTATCGTATCAAGATCGTTTTCTGAATTTGCTAAGTCAAATAGCTCGGTTGCGTCATTTAAAGCATTTTGAGCATTTTGGAATTTGCTTAGCATAGAATTTAGCTTGGTTTTCTCTTTACCGATTTGGCTAGCAAGCTCTATATCACTCCAAAAGCTCGGGTCTTGCTCTAAACTCTCAATCTCAGATAGCCTAGACTCAATGGATGAGGGATTTATAACCTTAGCGATATTATCAATTTTTATTTTTAAACTCTTTAAAAGCTCGTTATATTCGTAATTATCCAAAGTTTTGCCCTTTAAATTTTTGGCGAAATTCTATCTAAAATATGGTTAAAATTTGATTATTTATGGTAAATATTTCTCAAAATTTATGCTAAAATTACAGATTAAAAATTCCTAAAGAGAGTATAATGCAAATTTTAAAAACCATATCCCAACTGCGTGAGTTTAGATCTAAATGCTCTAGTAGTGTAGGTTTTGTGCCAACAATGGGGGCGTTACACGCTGGCCACGCAGAATTAATCAAAAGCTCCGTAACTCAAAATGATCATACAATTGTAAGTATATTTGTCAATCCAACGCAATTTTTAGCCGGTGAGGATCTAAATAGGTATCCTAGAACGCCTGAAGCTGATATCAAAATTTGTGAGTTGTGTCAAGTTGATGCGGTATTTATGCCTGAAGTTGATGAAATTTATAGCGAAGATGAGCCAAAGATTATAGCACCAAAAGAGCTTAGCAGCGTGTTAGAAGGCCATTCTAGGCCGGGGCATTTTGATGGAGTTTGTACTATTTTGACTAAATTTTTTAATCTTATTAAACCTACAAATGCCTACTTTGGTAAAAAAGATACCCAACAGCTTTTAATCGTTGAAAATATGGTAAAATCACTATTTATAGATATTAATATCATTGGGGTTGATATAGTAAGATCTAGTGATGGACTAGCCTTATCAAGTCGCAACTCATATCTAAATGATGATGAGCTAGCTCAAGCTCTTAAACTATCTAGGTCATTAATGAAAGCTAGTAATCTAATCAAAGCCAATCAGCTAAATTCCATTGAGATTAAAAAATCTATGAGTAGTATTTTGGAGCCTTTAAAGGTAGATTATATCGAAATTGTGGATAAAAACTTAAAGCAAATTCAAAATATAGAGCTAGGCAATAGCATTATTTTGGTCGCTGCGTATGTAGGCAATACAAGATTAATTGATAATTTGTGGGTGTAATGTGGCAAATTTATATTTAGTTTCCCTTGGGTGTAATAAAAATTTAGTTGATAGCGAGATTATGCTTGGTAGGCTGGGCGCTTATGATATAGTAGATGATCCAAATGATGCTGATGTGATGATAGTAAATACCTGTGGATTTATAGAAGATGCCAAGAGTGAGAGCATTAGCACTATTTTGGAGTTGGCTAATTATAAAAAGCCAAATTCCGTTTTAGTAGTGACAGGTTGTTTGATGCAAAGATATCGTGATGAGCTTATGCGTGAGCTTCCTGAAGTTGATATATTTACTGGTGTGGGGGATTATGCTAGGATTGATGAGATCATCCTTAAAAAGCAAAATTTATTTAGTCCCGATACATATTTACAACCTAAAAATACCAAAAGAGTAATCACCGGCTCAAGCTATCACGCATATATCAAAATTTCTGAAGGTTGTAATCAAAAGTGTAGCTTTTGTGCTATTCCAAGCTTTAAAGGCAAGTTAAAAAGTAGAGATATCGATAGCATAGTTGCTGAAATAAAAGAGCTAGTGGGTAGGGGTTATAGCGATTTTAGCTTTATCGCTCAAGATAGTAGCTCATTTTTGCGTGATTGTGGCAAGAGTCAAGGGCTAATTGATTTGATCGATGCAGTTGAAAAGATAGATGGGATTAATGCTGCTAGGATTTTGTACCTATATCCAACTAGCACTAATGAGAGACTGATACAAAAAATTATAGACTCAAAGGTCTTTGTAAATTACTTTGATATGCCTATTCAGCATATTAATGATGAGATGTTAAAGATAATGCGAAGGGGTGCTAATAAAGATAAAATTATAAATCTTTTAAATATGATGAGATCAGCGCCAAATAGCTTTTTACGAACTGGGATTATAATAGGCCATCCTGGCGAAAAAGATAGCTATTTTAATGAGCTTTGTGAGTTTTTGCGTGAGTTTAAATTTGATAGAATTTCAGCTTTTGCCTACTCTAAAGAAGAAGATACCCTAGCTTATGATATGGAGCAAATAGAACCTAAAATAATCACACAAAGACTCAATAAGATTGAAAAAATCATAAAATCCGTAATTGATGAGAGCTTCAAAGGCTTAGTTGGTCGCACTATCAAAATCCAAATCAATGGCGTAAGTAGCGAAGGGGAGATGTTTTATGGGGCTAAAGCTGTGATTTGGGATAGGGATATTGATGGTGAGATTTTAATAAATGATAGCCAAATACCAAATCCAAAAGTTGGGCAAATTTATAATTGTCAAATCACTGAATATGCTAAAGATAAATTGATTGGGCAGATCGTTTGCGATTAGAGCTTGAATATTTACAAAACAAAAAACCACTTCTAGCATTCTCGCACGGAGTTGATAGCACGGCGTTATTTTATCTATTAGATGATGCTGGGGTGAGCTTTGATTGTGCTATGGTAAATTATCAAACTCGCCCTACTAGCTTGAGTGAAGAGCTAAGTGCTAAGGAGTTATGCGAGAAATATCGCAAAAATTTATATATTCATAGGGCAAATTTAAAACTTGAAAACTCAAATTTCGAAAATAGTGCTAGAGATATCAGATATGAGTTTTTCGCTAAAATTATGTGTGAGTATGATTATGACGCACTTATTTTAGCTCATCAACTCAATGACTCTTTAGAATGGTTGCTTATGCAACTAAGCAAAGGTAGCGGCGCTGTGGGGCTCGCTGGTATGATGCCTAAGAGCAAAAAAAGAGTTAAATTCCAAAATATAACCAAAGATATAGAGATATTTCGCCCGCTTTTAGGGGTGAGTCGTGATGAAATTTTAAACTATCTAAATAGCAAAAATATAAGATATTTTATAGATAGCTCAAACCAAAATCTCAAATTTAAACGAAATAAAATTAGAGCTGAATTTAGTGATAAGTTTATATCGCAATT
The DNA here is from genome assembly GCF_012978615.1 of Campylobacter sp. RM9328. NCBI lineage: Bacteria > Pseudomonadati > Campylobacterota > Epsilonproteobacteria > Campylobacterales > Campylobacteraceae > Campylobacter > Campylobacter sp. RM9328. The sequence continues at coordinate 28,481 of NZ_LIWF01000007.1, forward strand.
TGCTAGTGGAGTTAAGAGAAGTTTTGAGCTTTTAAGAGATGATGCGAATATATTATTAGGTGAGTTTGAGTATGATGATGGGGAGATTTTTGTGCTTCAAAAATCTTTGAATTCATCAAATTTAATAGATCAAGCTTGTAAAAAATTAGGTGTATTGATGAGCCAAAAGACAAGAGAGTTAAGCACCCAAAATGACTGCGTAATTTCTCATAAAATCGCAATCACATCAAACCAAAACTACTATTTCATCGCTCCATATATCAAAACAACAATGGATAAAAAGACAAAAGAGCGTTTTAGAATTTTAAAGATTCCGCCCCTACTTCGCCCATATCTATCACTAAATTCGCATAAACTCAACGCTCTTGATAGATTTTTATCACAAAGCTAGTCTCGATATAATCATCTTTGGATTCCATCTCTATGGGGAAATTTACATTAATTAGACTATCATAATTCTTTAAATCATTTATAAAATCATATAAATTTTGCGGATTTTTCATCTTAGCACTTACCCTAACTTGGTTAATTATATATCTAGGGTCATCATTTAAAATCGTAGGTCTAGATAGATAAACATTGCTAAAATACTTCCCGGCCATGCTGATAAATTTCATCTCATTAAAGCTGTTTTTTAGCACATTTAAGGCTCTTTGGTGTTCTGATTTAAGACTCTCATAAGCGGCTAAATTCTCATTATAAATTTGCTCTATTTTGGTTAAATTTATCTTTTTTTCGCTATTTATTTCACTTGCTTGTTTGTATTTATCAATAGTCGGCATCGCTATAGAAAATACCATAATAAGCATAAAAATAATAAAAATTAGGCTAAAAATCGTTAATTTAGTGATATCAATGTTATCTAAACTTCTATCTATTCTCATCTATTTCACTCTCCATCTGTGTGCTTATCTTGCTAATATTAACAAAGTTATACCATCCATTAGGAAGTTGATAAAATGTAGTATTAGATATGCTAAATATAGATTTTAGCGGTGCTTCAAATAGTAGTTTGAAGTGGTCTTGCGTCGGTGTTACGCCTTTGATTTTCAAAGCATTATCCTCTAAATATAGGCTATTTAGAGTTACTCCATCTGGCACAAGGTTAAATAAATTCATCAAACTCTTATTTAAAATCAAATTTTTATTATAGATATCTAAGCTCATATCTCTTTTTATCAAAGTGATTTTGGTCTCTTCTTCTATCTGCTTGATTGCTTTAAATGTCTCGTCATATTTGGCTTGTAGATCTTGGGAATTTGAGTTTATCACATAAACCCTCATACTTACAAACATAGCCCCAAATATAAACAAAATAGCCAAAATCGCCATCGCACAAAGCCAAATTTTGGTAAAGATAGATAGTATCGGCTTGATTTTAGGCTGGATAAAACTATAACTCATCGCTAATCTCTTTTATCATCATATTATTTAATAACTTATCAATATCGTGTTTATAAATTTTTGTATTTATCATTAGCTCATTTTCAGCCATCACTACAAACTCATTATCCAAGCTCAATCCATCAAAAATTACAATCTCTTCTATAAAATCTCCGCTATAAATTTTATTATGATAATACTCATTAATTGCTAGTTTGATATTGCTAATTATCGTTATCTCCTCGCCAATATCCCTTACGCTATCTTCTAGATTTTTGCTTGCTACTTCCATATCTTCTTGGTTGATATCTTCGAATTCGCCATTACCTAAATTCTCACTATCAAAAGAGTCAAATGAGCCAATATCACCTAAATTATCAAGCTGGCTTAATCTATCTTGCTCCTCTTCTATCACATTATCCAAATCTGCGCTCTCTTCTTTGCTAACAGCCTTATCATAATAGTTAAAATCTTCAATATCTTTTCTAGTATCAAAATATCCGCCAAATTTCATCTTATTACCATCAAAAATCATAATAGTATTACTATCGTCCATATTTAATAGATATAAGGTTATTCCATCTTTTAGGGATTCTTTGATTAAAGAGTGTAAAATAGCAAATGGTGAGTAGATCAAATCTGGCTTTACAGCTAACGAGTTTTCAAAAAGCTCCAACTCATTATCAGGTACCACGATACTCCAACCATCTAGCTTAACTTTATCAACTAAGTTATATTCTATATTAAATTTTTCAAATTCACTAGCACTAACTGCTGGCAAAGCCCACTGCTTAGGGCTATTTAACATAGCAGCAAAATATAGAGTATGATATTGTTTTGTGCGTTTTTTGAGATAATCTATAAGCTTAGAATCCACCACTCCATTGTCTATCTCAAATACCGCTTCACTGCTATTTAAGATTTTATCACCCTTAATAGCCCGTGAAAAAAGATAGCATTTGCCATCTTTGATAATAGCACTAACATACAAAATGGTCAAAAATCCACGAATCCAAGAGATTAAACCAGACATATTAAACCTTAAATTTTAAAAATTTTAGCCAATTTAGCTTTAAATTTAGATTATACTATCCACCTCATCAAATTTTTTGGCTATTAATGCCTTAGCCTCATTGATCTCTAATCCATCCACACTAAAACTATCACTAATATAATAGGTTATCTTGCTAAAAGGCTTTGGTAAAATCATCTTATCCCAGCTATTAAATTCCCAAAATTTACTAGCCTTATAACTCAAAATAACCATATTTACTCCAGTTTTTTGCGCTATTGTCACTGAGCCATCACTAATGCTATGCCTAGGACCCCTTGGGCCATCTGGCGTGATCGCTACATCGATGCCGTTATTTATGGATTTAATAGCTAATAAAAATGCCCTTAAAGCTCCTTTAGATGAGCTTCCACGGATAGAGCCGATACCAAAATGAGCGATAATATCAGTTATCATTTGACCATCTTTGTGATCTGATATTATCACATTTGCTTCTCGCCCATTCCAACATTTAGTAAATATAAAAGGCATAAAAGCAAGCTTTTCATGCCAAAAGAGAATCACAACAGGCTTATTTGGTAGGGTGTTAGTGATAAATTCTTTCTTGCAACTTAGATATATAAGCCTCATTAAAAAAACTAATAAATTTTCTATAATTTTATTAGCGAATTTGGACTTAAATAATCTGCCCATTTAATACCATTCTTCTTGGCTGGGTGATTTTGACATTAGCAAACTTACCCAAAAGCTCTTCACTCCCCTTAGCTTGGACTAAAAAGTTATTATCCGTTCGACCTGCTATCATCCCATCAGCCCTAAGCTCTTCGAAATATACTCTATAAATCTCACCCATCTTAGTAGCTACAATCTCATCTAAAATTTCATTATGTCTATTTTGTAATCTAGTAAGTCTAGCACCGGCTATAGCATCATCAATCTGATTTGGCATAGTTGCCGCTGGAGTTAGCGGGCGAGCCGAGTATTTAAACGAAAAAACTTGCTCAAATCTAACTTTTTCTAAAACATCCATCGTATCTTCAAAATCAGCTTCACTCTCACCAGGAAATCCAACTATAATATCAGTAGATATACTCACGCTAGGACAGAGCGATCTAAGCTTATTAGCCCGATCCAAAAACCACTCTTTAGTATATCCACGCTTCATAGCCTTTAAAATCACGCTACTACCACTTTGTAATGGCATATGCATGGATTTACAAATTTTAGAATTAGTGCTAAATTCATGTAAAAATTTATCATCCATATGAAGTGGATGCGGACTAGTAAAGCGAATTCTCTCCACGCCATCAATCTGGCTAATCATATTTAAAAGATCGCTAAAATCTATCTTTTGGCCATTAGAATTACTAAATCTTTTGCCATAGTTATTGACATTTTGCCCGAGCAAAAATATCTCTTTAGCTCCATTATTAGTAGCTTTTTTAATCTCATTTAAAATTATATCTTTTGGAATGCTTAGCTCATCACCCCTAGTGTGCGGGACTATACAATATGTGCATTTTTTATCGCATCCTATCATGATATTTACATAGCTTTTATATGGACTAGTGCGAAACTCGCCAAAGGCATACTCGCTCTCATCGTGATTGATATCTACGCTCACAAATTTAGGCGTTTTGACTGCGGTTTTGATCTTTGATACATTTCTAGCACCAAGGACAAAATCCACATACGGCGCACGCTTAAATACATCAGAGCCAAGATGGCTAGCCGTACAGCCACAAACACCTATTTTTGCTCCTGGTTTTTTGACCTTTTCAAATCCGCCAACCTCGCTAAAAAGCTTATGGACTGGCCTTTCACGCACTGAGCAAGTATTTATAAGTATCAAATCCGCTTCATCAATTTCACTAGTAGTCTCATACTCATCATCAAGTTCAGCTATGATATGTTCGCTATCACGGACATTCATAGCACATCCCAAAGTCTCTATAAATAGCTTTTTTTTACTAAATTCAGCGCTCAAAGTATATGCACCTCATACATATAATCATTTTCATCTAAGCCGTATTTGACCGTGCGATGATATACACTCAAGCCCTTATTTTCAAAATGCTCAACCAAAGCTATAAGCTGCTTATGTGAGTTATCACGATCAAAATAAAATATCTTTCCACCATCTTTTAACACTGCGCTCTCTATCTTTTCTAAGCTAATTGTTTTTGGTTTTGTATCTAATTCAGCTCTAGCTAATTTTAACTCCATATCTATCCTTTTTTGAGTGATTTTAACTTGCTAGTATAACAAATTTGCTATAAAATTTCGTTTAAATTATAAGCTAGAAATAATTTTAAAGATTATAAAAGCTAATATAAGGTAGAATACCAGCCTTTCAAATTTTAAATCTCAATAATTTATTATTTTGACAGATTAATCACAAAAGGCAGTTTTATGGAGAAGATATTAGATATAATTGAGTCAATCGCTCATGAGAAAAATTTAAGCATTGATGATGTAAAAGCTCGAATTTTAAAGGCTTTTGAATCAGCTGCTAAAAAGCTTTATGGCAATCAATATGAGTATGAAGCATCGATAGATCCAAATAGCAAAAACATAACTCTATATCAAAAAATTTTAGTTGTAGATGAAGATGATGAGAGATTAGATAATGAGCATTTTATAAGTCTTGATAAGGCTAGAGAGCTTGATAAAAGCCTTGAAATTGGTGATAGCTTAAACTATGAGATAAATATCGAAGATCTAGGCAGAAGCGCCGCTGGAGTGCTAAGCCGTGAGATAGAGTATCACATCCAACGCCTTATAGAAGAGAAAATTTTTGAAAAATACAATGCCAAGGTCGGCTCACTTGTCTTTGGAGCAGTGACAAGAGTTGATAGCGATGAAAATACCTTTATAGAAATAGATGAGATTAGAGCTGTGATGAGTATGAAAAACCGCATTAAAGATGAGAAATTCAAAGTCGGCGATGTGGTAAAATGTGTTATAAAAAGTGTAAAATTAGATAAAAAAGATGGGATAAAAGTCGAGCTATCACGCACTTCGCCTAAATTTCTTGAAGCTCTATTAAAAGCTGAAGTCCCAGAGATCAAAGATGGTGGAGTAATCATCCAAAATAGCGCTAGAATCCCAGGCAAAAAAGCCAAAATCGCCCTATACTCAACCACCCCAAATATCGATCCAGTCGGTGCTACAGTAGGTGTCAAGGGAGTTAGAATCAATGCTGTAAGCAATGAATTAAATGGCGAAAATATAGACGCTATCGAGTATAGCAATGAGCCATCAATATTTGTAGCAAGAGCCTTAGCCCCAGCCATCGTAAGCTCTGTAAAAATAGAAGGCGATAAGGCTATTGTATCTTTGGTGCCAGAGCAAAAATCCAAAGCCATCGGCGTAAGCGGTATCAATATCAGATTAGCAAGCATGCTAACCAAATATGAGATCGAACTACAAGAGTTAAGCACCCAGCCAAATCAGATAAACAACGAAGAGGGGCTAAAAAATCTAAAAGCGCTATTTGGCGATCTGTGATTTATGCTAATTTATCTTAATTTTAACCCAAAAGCACAAGCCAAGCGAGATAAAATTCATAACTAAATTTTATAAATATTTGAATTTATTAAGCTTGGCCTAAATTCACTCCATTATCAATTAATTATAAAATTTAAAATATTTTTGAATAAATTTTGATTATAATCTCGCAAAGATTTTAAAAACAGATAAAGGATAAAAATGATAAAAGAAGATAGCTTAATAAGCGATATTAAAGAGCATTTTAACACTCTTTTAAATGCTAGAAGCTTAGCAATTAGCAATGATGAGAGAGTTTTGGAGTTTTTGCTAGTAAAATCAAGCTTTAAAAATGAGTATAAAGAGAGATTTTTTCAGACACAATATGGGGCAATGATTTTTAAAAAAGATGAGTTTTTAAATTTTTTGGATTTGAGATTGCTTAGTCATAGCTACACAAGCTTTTCAAACAAAATAGGACTTGGAGCTAGCGAGAAAAAATTTCTTAAAAATAGCCAAGATATCGTGCTAAATTTCCCTTTTAAAGATTGTGTATTAAAAGGCGGACAAAGCAAAGATGATGATAAAAGCACGGAGCTATTTTTTAATAATATCTTAGCTAAAAGTGAGATTGATCTGCTTTTTGCCCCAAAAGTGCTAAATAAATTTGAGCTAATTGGGGGGGGGGATTTAGAAACTACTCTTAAAAATAGACCAAATTTATTAATCAAAGGCAATAATCTAATCGCCCTACACTCTTTAAAAGAGTATTTTCGCTACCAAAGCGAACAAAACAAAGTAAAACTAATCTACATAGACCCACCTTATAATACTGGAAACGATAGCTTTAGTTATAATGATAGATTTAATCACAGCACTTATCTAACCTTTATGAAAAATCGCCTTGAAATCGCAAGAGAGCTTTTAAGAGATGATGGAGTGATATTTGTCCAATGCGATGATAACGAACAAGCGTATTTAAAAGTTTTAATGGATGAGATTTTTGGGCGGGAAAATTTTGTGGCTAACATAATTCGCCGAGTTATTGAAGGTGGCAAACAAGACAGCAAACAAATTCAAACAATACACGATTACATTTTAATTTATGCAAAAAATATAAACGAATCTAGTTTCAACAAAATTGAACAGACAGATTTTGAACATTACACAAAAAAGGATAAATATTTTGCAGAGCGTGGAGCTTACTATTTAAAGCCATTAGAAAATATGGGTTTGGGTTATGTGGCTAGTTTGGATTATGAAATTATTTCGCCAAAAGGCAATAAAATTTATGCTGGTGGCAAACTTGGAGAGCCTTATCGTTTTGTGTGGAGTAAAGACAAATTTAACGAAGCATTAAAACTCGACTTAATAGAATTTATCACCAACTCAAAAGGCGAAGAGAAAGTTTATTATAAAACTTACGAAAAATTTAGCACAAAAGGCGAATTTATCGAAAGAAAAATTCCGCAAAGTAGCATAATTATGGATATGACAAATAGAGCTTCGTCAAAAGAAATAAAATTTATTTTTGGCGAAAAAGCGTTTAATTATTCAAAACCCGAAGCCTTAATAAAAAGAATTATAGAAATATCCACGCAAGAAAACGACCTAGTCCTAGACTTCTTTGCTGGTAGTGGAACGACTTTAGCAGTGGCGCATAAGATGAAAAGGCGTTATATAGGCATAGAGCAGATGGAGTATATAGAGAGTATCACCAAAGAGAGATTAAAAAAGGTAATTGAGGGCGAGCAAGGTGGGATTAGCAAAGCTGTAAGCTGGAGTGGCGGTGGAAATTTAATTTACTGCGAATTAGCTAGTTTAAATGCTAAATTTATAGAAAAAATAGAAAATTCAAGCGATGAAAATGAGCTAAATCAAATTTATGAAAATTTACAAAAATTAGCTTTTATAGATTATAGAGTGGATATACAAAATGATTTAAAAGATATGGAATTTTTAAATTTAGATTTTATAAATAAAAAGAGAATTCTCAAAAAATGCCTAGATAGAAATATGGATTATATCCCTTATGCTGATATGGATGATAGCGAGTATAAGATAGATGAGCAAACTAGAATTCTAAATGACATTTTCTACAAAGGTGGCAATGATGAGTAGAGAAAAACTAAGCACAGAGTTAGAAAATGCACTAAAATATGTAAATATTGAAATTCCAAGCTATATAAAAGATAATTTAAATAAAGAGTTAAGAGAGTATCAAAACGAGGCTTTAAAAAGATTTTTATTACAAAGAAAAAATCCAAGCACAAATCATCTAATGTTTAATATGGCTACAGGCAGCGGCAAAACGCTTGTAATGGCGGCTTTAATGCTTGATTGCTATAAAATGGGATATAGAAATTTTGTCTTTTTTGTCAATAGCACGGCGATTTTAGAAAAGACAAAAGCGAATTTTTGCGATATTTTCTCATCCAAATATCTCTTTACTAACGAGATAAATATAGATGGCAAAAGAGTAGATATAAGGGCGATTAGCAACTTTGATGAGAGTGATGAAAATGCTATAAATATCTATTTTAGCACTATTCAAGGGCTTTTTAGCCTTTTTAAAGATGAGAAGGAAAACTCTTTAACGCTTAAAGATTTACAAAATTATGAGATTGTATTTTTAGCTGATGAGGCTCACCACTTAAATAGTAAAACCAAAAATAAGCTAAGCTCAAGCGAACAAGATAACAAAGATGGCTGGGAGAGCATAATAAACAAAGCCTTTAATAGCCACGCAAATAACCTAATGCTAGAATTTAGCGCTACAATTCCAAATGATAGAAAAGTCTTAGCAAAATATGAAGATAAGATTGTTTATGAGTATGCTTTAAGGGAGTTTTGTCTAGATGGATACTCAAAGAGAATTTTTCTAGTCAAATATGATGATGCCTTGCTAAAAGCAAGGCTTTTGGGGGCTTGCTTGCTTAGTGCTTATAGGGAGCTTTTAGCAAGAGATAATGATATAGAGCTAAAGCCAATAGTGCTATTTAAAAGCGAAAGTATAAATCTCTCAAAAGAGAATCAAAAGCTATTTAATGAGACACTTCAAGAGTTAAATAGTGATGATATAAGCGAATTTTATAATAATGTGGGTAAAGATGATGAGCTGTTTAAATATAGCTTGGAGTTTTTTAAAAATAAATTTGGAAAAAGCTATACAAATATCTTAGAAAATCATATAAAAGAGTCATTTAAAGAGATTTATCAAATAAACGCAAATGATGAAAAGGAGATAAAAGATTATCAAATCAAGCTAAATACTCTTGAAGATAAAGATAACACAATAAGAGCGATTTTTGCTGTAGATAAGCTAAATGAGGGTTGGGATGTGCTAAATCTCTTTGATATAGTGCGTTTAGGCTCAGCCGTAGTCAAAAATAGCTCAAAAACAACTACCAAAGAAGCCCAACTAATAGGCCGTGGAGCTAGATACTATCCATTTGGAAAAGGCGAAGAGAGATATAAACGAAAATATGATGATAAGCAATTTAGCGAGCTTACAATGCTAGAGCGCCTTAGCTATCACGCTTTAAATGATGTAGAGTATATCCAAAAGATAAGAAATGAGCTAAAAGAACAAGGCCTAATAGACAAAGACAAGGGCATTACAGAGCTAAAACCTAGCCAAAAAGCCAAATCAATCACAGATAAAAATGAAATTTTTTATGTGAGTAATGAAAAGATATTTTTAGACAAAATCTCTCTTTTTAACAAAGAGAATTTTAAAATATCCTTAGAGTCCATCAAAATACCATATATAGGGCATAAAATTAGCAATAACGAAGAGAAATTTGATTTTGTTGAAGAGCTAAACACAAATTCTCAAAAAGTCTTTAAAATAGGCGATAAAATTGAATACAAAATCTTTGCTAAGGCTATGAATATCTTACAAATAGATATAAATAAGCTAAAAATCTATGATGAGAGCTTAAAAAGCAAAGTGGAATTTTACAGCGATATCATCGCACCGCTAAATTTGGTATTTAATAAAAATCAAGATTTTACAGACCCAAAAATACGGCTAGAAATTGCCAAATATATCCTTAATTGCTACAAAGATGAGCTAAATACAGAGAGCAAAAACTTTGAAATAACTGAATTTAAAGCTCAAAAATTAGCTAGTATCGGCAGTAGAAAAATAGTCAAAAATGTGGAGTATAATGAAAATAATGAGCCAATTTTTAAAAATATAGAAAATAGCCCCTATGAGTGGCTTTACTATGATAAATTCTCTACTGATAGCAATTTAGAGCTGGAATTTTTAAAGTTCATAGACGCAAATAAAGAGAGAATCAACGCCAAATTTAGCGAATGGATAATTATGCGTAATGAGGGCTTTGAGGAGTTTAAAATTTATGATAATAGAGTGGGTTTGCCTACTTATGGCGAGGGTTTTGAGCCTGATTTTATATTTTTTGGTAAGCCAAAAGAGCATACAAGCACAGACCATCTATCAACGCAAATAATAATAGAAAGCAAAGGCGATGTGTATTATCAAAAAGATGAATGGAAAGAAAAATTTATCTTAGATAAGGATATTTTAAACGAAAAAGTATTTAAAGCTACGAAAGATTTTAACGGACAAATAGGGCTTAAAGTCTATGCTTTGCCATTTTTCCTTGATGAGAATAAAGATAAGAATAAAAATATAAAATTCAAAAGGCAATTTGATGAATTTTTTAAAATTTAGAGTTTTAATAAAATTTTAAACATTGATTTTGGCAAAATTAGCTACTATTTTCATACCAGAGTGCTCACAGCCCCAGATATCATCTGCGAATTGGGGCGGACTCTTATGAATTACCCAAAACCTTTTAAAGAAATAGGCAAACTTTTAGAAATATTAAAAATCGTAGATTGAATATCAGTGATAATTGACAAGAATACAAAATATATTTATATTTTGTATATATAGAATTTACTTATTATTTATGGGGGGGGGTAAAATAGCTCCATATTTCATACAATTAGGAGTATTCAATGAAAAAATTGGTAATTAGCACAATGGTTGTGACTACTTTGCTCTCAACGCTATTAATGGCTCAAACAGAAAAAAGCGATAGCACAAAAGTAGATAAAATGACTGATAAAATGACTGATAAAGTTGTTGAAAAAAGCTCAAATATGCTAGATAGAGCTTCTGACAAGTTACTAGATAAATTATTTAATTAATATCTGCTTAAAATGGACTATTTTTAGTCCATTTATTGCTCTTTTTTATTAAATTCCAATCAAATTTCGTTTTTGTAAAATTTCGCAATAGCAAAATAAGCTTAAATTTATGGCGAAAATTTGGAATGTTAACAATGGGGTACCCCACGAAGTGGGGCTTTAGTGCGAGGTCAAGCCGATGGGGCTTGTCGCAAAGCTGGGCTTTGCTTCGTCTTGCGAAGTCAAAGATAAGTTAATTTAAGGGGGAAGGGGGACGCTTTTTGGCAGACGCTACCCCTTCCCCCTTAACAACCCCTAACCCCTTGAAAAAGCCTTTCAATGGGTGGCTTACGCCACGGATTTTTATAGGGGTAACCGTGTGGAGTCAAAACCTAAATTCAATCCGCTTTATCGGATGGATAACTTTAGATAGGTCAAGAGGGAATTTATCTAAAATCTAAAATCCACAAAAAATAAAATAAATTTAATACTCACTCCATCCCAAGCTCTAAGGCTAGGAATTTTCCGGTATATGAGCCACTTTTTTTATATCCTTTGGCTAATTCTACTGGACTGCCTTTGGCGATCACCTTACCGCCACCCGCACCACCTTCTGGCCCCATATCAATGATATAATCGCAATTTTTAATTACATCTAGATTATGTTCTATCACCACAACTGAATTTCCTAATTCAACAAGATGATGAAGCACACTAGTAAGCCTATCTACATCCTTAAAATGCAAACCCGTAGTAGGTTCATCTAAGATATAAAGAGTAGAGCCGGTGTCTGTGCGACTAAGCTCTTTGGCTAGTTTAATGCGTTGAGCCTCACCGCCACTTAGCGTAGTAGCGGGCTGTCCTAGTGTGAGATATCCTAGGCCAACAGAGCAAATGGTTTTGAGTTTAGAATGGATTTTAGGCACCTTAGAAAAAAACTCCAAAGCCTCATCAGCACTCATCTCCAAAACCTCTGATATATTCTTGCCTTTGTATTTGATCTCTAAAGTTTGAGCATTATATCTGCTTCCCTTACACGCATCACAAACCACGCTAATATCGGGCAAAAAGTGCATCTCAACCTTTATCTCGCCCTCTCCACTACACTTTTCGCATCTACCGCCTTTGACATTGAAGCTAAATCGGCCGATTTTATACCCTCTGATTTGCGCCTCTTTTGTAGCAGCAAATAGCACTCTTATCTCATCCATCACGCCTGTGTATGTAGCTGGATTTGAGCGTGGAGTTCTGCCTATTGGGCTTTGGTCTAGATAGATGACCTTATCTAATTGCTCTAAGCCCTCTATCTTCGCCCCTTTTAAAATTTGGAATTTCCTAGCTCTATTTAATGCTATTTCAGCCGCTGGAAGTAGAGCTTTAAGCACTAATGAGCTTTTACCGCTACCACTCACACCAGTAACGCCTACAAGATTACTAAGTGGGAATTTGACACTTAAATTTGAGATATTATTTATAGTTATACCACTCAAATTTAACCATTTTTTTTGTTTTCGGCCTTTATAGTAGTTTATCTCTTTTTGACCATTTAGGTATTGTGCGGTTTGGGTTTGTGAGTTTAATAGCTCTTTATATGTCCCTTGAAATACCACTTCTCCGCCATAAACTCCAGCCCCAGGGCCGATATCTACTATATAATCAGCTGCTTCAATAGTCTTTTTATCATGCTCTACGACAATTACGCTATTGCCCTTTTCTTGTAGATTTCTTAAGGTTTTAATAAGCTTTAGAGTATCTCTCTCATGAAGTCCGATACTAGGCTCATCTAGCACATACATAACCCCGCTTAATCCACTGCCTATTTGACTAGCTATTCTTATTCGTTGAGCCTCACCCCCACTGATAGTTCTAGCATCCCTACCAAGGCTAATATAGCCAAGCCCAACATCATATAAGAAAAATAATCTCTCATTTATCTCTTTTAAAATCGGTGTAGCGATCAAGCTCTCTTGAGCGCTTAAATGAGCGAAATTATCACTATTGCTAAAAAATTTAGTAGCATTTTCTATGCTCATATTTATGATTTCGCCTATTGATTTAGAGGCTACTTTGACAGCTAGGCTATCAGCACACAATCTATCACCACCGCAACTTTCGCATAATTTTTCAGTCATATACTCGCTAAAATCTTTATCATCTTTTAAAATTTCATAAGCAACTTTTAAAACCCCTTCAAAATGCTTATTAATCCTATGTCGTTTCCATAAAAATTCGATATTTTTTACATTTCCATAAAGTATAAGTCTCTTAGAATCATCATCGAGCTTGGAGTATGGAGTTTTGATATCAATGCCATTTTGTTCACAAAATGCTATTAAAAATTTATAATAATAGCTCTTATTAAATCCATACATAACCTTTATCGCACCATCTTCAATGCTTAAATTATCATCAATTATCTTATTTAGATCCAAGCTAAATCGAATTCCTAGCCCATCACAGCTAGGACAAGCACCCTTAGGTGAGTTAAAGCTAAAACTAAGTGGCTCAAGAGCATTAAAGCTAATTTTACAATCAAAACAAGCATTATGCTCGCTAAAATGTATATGAGAGTTATCTAAGCCAAGCTCATCAGCGTTAGATATCTCAATCTCAAGCTCACCAAAACTCTCATAAAGTCCCTTTTGGACATCATCTGCTATCCTAGAAGCGTTATCGCTATTTACTACAACCCTATCAATTACGGCTTTTATAGTGTGCTTTTTGGTCTTTGATAGCTCTATATCTTCATCTAATCTCACCATCACGCCATCTATCATAGCCCTTATAAAGCCTTTGTTTTTCAAGCTCTCTAAAGTATCAGCAAAACTACCTTTTTTCTCTCTTACAATTGGAGATAAAATCGTGATTTTAGAGCTTTGCGGGAGTTTTAGAATTTGATCTATTATATCATTTGCGCTCATTTTAGATACTATTTTAGAGCATTTTGGGCAGTGCTGGATACCGATCCTAGCATATAATAATCTTAAATAATCATAAATTTCAGTTATCGTCCCCACTGTGGAGCGTGGATTTTTGCTAGTGCTTTTTTGGTCAATTGCGATAGCTGGCGTGAGCCCATCTATATGATCTACATCGGGCTTTCCTACCTTATCAAGAAACTGCCTAGCGTAGCTTGAGAGTGATTCTATATATCTTCTTTGTCCCTCAGCATATAAGGTATCAAAAGCCAAAGTACTCTTGCCACTACCGCTAAGACCTGTAAATACAACTAATCTATTTTTTGGGATATCTAGGTTAATATTTTTTAGATTATGCTCTTTAGCGCCTCTAATTTTGATAATGTCATTCATTTGTAATCCATAATTTAAATAAAATTAGGATTATATCTAAATTTTAATAATACGATAACTAACTAAGCATAAAATCCAAATTTCACCCTACTTTCTATCCTAAGAGTAGATGGCCAAAGAGCATAAAACCTAACACCCTTATACTCTAACTCCACCTTATAAAACATCCCCATAAAGCTCTTATCTATCACACTAGCCTCAAACTCTCCACCCATATAAATTTCGCTATAAGCAAAGATATTATTGCGACTTTTGATCCACTCAAAAAACTTATCACCATCTAAAAGATCTTGCTCTATATAGTTTAATCCGCCTAGCATCTTGGCTGATTTTGGATTTTTCACACTATAAAATAGCTCCTTAGCCGGCCCAATATCCAATATCTCACCCCTATCAAATAGAGCGATTTTATCACTTAGATAGTAAGCATCGTCAATATCATGAGTAACCAAAATCGCCGATAGATTTTCATCTTGGATCATCTGTTTTAACTCCGCTCTTAAGCTCTCTTTTAACCCCTGATCCAAATTCGAAAATGGCTCATCTAAAAGCAAGAGCTTCGCACCAGCCGCAATAGCCCTAGCAAAGGCCACCCTTTGAGCTTGTCCGCCTGAAATTTGATCTGGCTTTTTATCCCTTAAAGCCTCTATACCAAATTTAGCCAAAAGCTCATTAACTCTATTTTTAATCTCATTTTTATTAAATTTATTTAAGCCAAAAGCGATATTATCATATACGCTAAGATGTGGAAAAAGAGCGTAATTTTGAAACATAAATCCAATATTCAAATCACAGCTAAACTCATCATATTGACCATTCTCCAAACCAGCTATACAACGCAAAAGCGTGCTTTTACCACTACCGCTACTACCTAAAATAGATAAAATTTCATTATCATTAAGAGTTAAATTTATACCCTTTAAAACCTCATTTTGACCAAATTTTTTACGCAAATTCTTAATTTTTAGCACTTTTTGCCCTTATAAATATCTTGGTAAAAATCAATATAAATAGCGATAATACCACTATCATCAAAGATGGCAAGGCACTATCATAAATTCTTTCATCACTCGCATACCAAAACGCCTTAACACTCAAAGTCTCAAAGCTAAATGGTGATAGCATTCTAGTAAGTGGTAACTCCTTTATAGTATCTATAAAAACAACCAAAAATGAGAGCAAGAAAAACTGCTTCAAAAGTGGCATATATAGCTTAATCATCAAGATAAAATAGCTCGGTCTTAGCATATATCCAGCCTCATCAAGTGAGTCGTGAATTTTCGCAAATCCACCATCAATTGAGTAGATAGCAGTAGCCAAAAATCTCACCACATAAGCAAATATCAAAACTCCAAACGATACCCCCAAAATCCCAACACCAAAGAATTTACCCACAAAGGCCGCTGCTATCATTAAGCTCACACCGATAGCCGCTCCAGGGATAGCATATCCAACTGAGCTAGCTTTAAGTAGCCAAAAGCCAAATTTACCACCCTTGCTAACTCTAGCTACAAAGCACAATATAAAAGCCAAAATAGTAGTAATAACCCCAGTAATCCCAGCTAGGATAAGAGAATTTAAACTAAGCATATAAAAATCAATCTCAAATAACTTATAATCTCTAAGCCCCCAATATCCAAGCCACAAAAACGGCAATATAAATCCGATAAATAAGATTATCAAGCAATAAACCATCGCTATGATGGATTTAAATCTATTTAAATTTCGTTTAGCAATAAAGTCGCTTATATCTTGATTGAAGCTAAATTTGCTCTTTTGACGCTGCTTATACTCTATATACATAAGCATAAAGACAAAAATCATCAAAATCGCAGATAAAGCACTAGATGAGTAGGCATCTCCAAGGTCATACCAAGTCTTAAAAATCCCCGCACTAAATGTATCCACGCCTAGATACGCACTAGCTCCATAATCGCTTAAAACCTCCATCAAAACAAGCATAAGCCCAGCTAAAATACTTGGCATTGCTAATTTGATACTTACCTTATAAAATATGCTAAATTCGCTATATCCGTTAATTTTGCCAACTTCATAAATCGCTTTTGACTCACTCTTAAAAGCTGTTTTAGCCAATAAATATACATATGGGTATAGCGACATACTAAGCACAAAAATCACACCATAAATATTAAAAATATCAATCCTAAATCCAAAAATGCTTTGAAATTCCCCACCATAATCCATAATCCCCACATAGACAAAAGCCAATATATAAGCAGGAATAGCAAGTGGCAATATAAGTAAATTTTCTAAAATTTTAGATAGATAGAAGTTATAATTGCTTATCAAATAAGCCGTGCTAACACCCAAAATAGCACAAATCACAAGAACGAAAAAGGCTACTATAAATGTATTTTTGACAAATCTCAAAAATAAAAAATCAAAAAAATGATTTAAATTTCTAGATATCTCATCAAGCCTTGTAGCATCGCTACTAGCAAGGGCTTGATATAGATAGATGCCAAATTCAATAAAAATACTAATAACAGGGATAATCACCAAAAAAGCTAATAAAATTCCTAAGAATTTTATAGCTTTTGTGCGTTTTTTCATCTAAATCCTACTTCATCATATATAAGCACAGCATCTTTGACATTATCAGCGATCTTTGATACCTCAATGCTATCTTCTTTAAATTTACCAAATTCCTTCACAATATCCGAAGGCTCCACATCCGAGCGAACTGGAAATTCGTAATTTATATTTGTTAGCATAGCTTGAATATCTTTGCTAAGCATAAACTCCATAAATTTCTTAGCTGCGTCTTGGTTTTTGCTAGAAGCTGTCATGGCTATACCGCTCACATTTATATGTGTTCCACGGCCATCTTGATTTGGAAAAATTATACCAATAGAGTTACCAACTTCTCTATCCTTTGGATTTTTAGAAGTTTTCAAAAGCCCTATATAATATGTATTCATAACCGCAAATGGCGCCACTCCTGCTATCATCTGTCTAGCCTGATCCCTATCACCGCCTTTTGGTGCTATAGCTAGATTATCTAGCACACCTTTGGCCCATTTTTTGCCTTCATCTTTGCCATCATTTGCGATAATTGATGCTAAAAGTGTCTTAGAGTATGGTGCAGTCGCACTTCTCATGAGTACCTTACCTTTTAGCTCTGGCTTAGCTAAATCTTCATAAGTTTTAACCAAATTCAGATCCACATTAGCATTTTTGTTATAAGCGATGATTCTAGCTCTTTTAGTGATAGAAAACCACATATCATCTTTATCTCTTAAATTTGATGGAATTATATCTTTTAAAACCTTAGAATCTACAGGGGCTAAAATATTTGCGTTTTTAGCTTCGTTTAAATTTGACACATCAGCAGTGATAAATATATCAGCTGGCGAGTCTTTGCCCTCTAATTTAAGTCTTTTTATAAGCTCTGGCGCTTGTGCTGTTGTGTGATTTATCTTAATTCCTGTTTGAGCCTCAAATTTTTTATATATCTCAAAATCCGCATCATAATGCCTAGCTGAATATATATTAAGCTCAGCACCTATTAAGGCTGACGCACTAAGTAACGCAGTGATGATAACCTTTCTCATATTTTCTCCCACATTTTTTAAATTCGATTGCGAAATGATAGCGACATAAAGTAAATAATCAATAAATGATAATGGTTATTAATTTCTATAAATGTATAGAATTTGGATTATTCTTAGATAAAACTTAATTATTAAAATTTAAAAAAATTTATAATAATGTGTTACATATTTACACATTTTTATAAAAAATTTAATTAAATTAATATAAATATTTTTAAATTCAATAAATTATTGTTATAATGCAATTTTAAATAATTTCATAATAAAGGTTAAAGATGTCCAATCCAAACATCCCTATTGACAAGCAGACAAATGCTATTCAATTCATCGGCTTAATCGGTGGTGTTATAGCTGCTATGCTTGTTTATTACATTATGCCTAGCAATGCTGGCGAGATAGCTTTAGCAGCTGCAAATGGCAAAACACTCAATGTAAATGCTCTTCCTATAGTTGCCGCTGTGGCTGTTTTAATGGGTATATGGTGGATGACTGAGGCTATCGCACTTCCTGCTACGGCTTTGCTTCCTATGGTTTTGTTCCCTATTTTGGGTGTAGATACATTTAAAAACGCCGCCGCTCCATACGCAAGTGATACTATATATCTATTCATGGGTGGTTTCGTCTTAGCCCTTGCTATGCAAAAATGGAATCTCCATACTCGTATAGCTCTTGGAATTGTCTTGCTAGTAGGGACTAGCCCTAGAAGACTTGTAGCTGGATTTATGATAGCTTCTGGCTTTATGTCTATGTGGGTTAGCAATACCGCAACTGCTGTTATGATGCTCCCTGTTGGTCTATCTGTGCTTCATCTAGTTAGCAAACTAACAGGCAAAGATAATGAGCTAAAACAAGTCGATGCAAATCATATGGATGAAGTTGCTCGTCAAGGCACTCAAGGCGGATTTGCAAGTGCTGTTATCCATAAAGGAAAAGATGTAGTAAGCGAAATCAAAGACAAAACCGCAGCCTATACTTCAAATTTCGGTATTGCTTTAATGCTTGGTATAGCTTACGCCGCTTCTGTCGGCTCTCTTGGCACTATTATCGGCACTCCGCCAAATGCGCTTTTAGTAGCTCATATGAAAAATGAATTTGGTATCGAAATTGGCTTTGGTGAGTGGATGTTGATGGGTGTTCCTCTATCTATTATTATGCTGATTGCTTGTTGGGCGCTTTTGGTTTATGTATTATTTAAACCTGAAATTAGTGAAATTCCAGGCGGCAAAGAGGTAATCCATCAAGAGTATAAAAAGCTAGGTACGATGAGTAGAGCTGAGTGGCTAGTAGGCGGGGTGTTTGTCTTGGCTGCGCTTTGTTGGATATTCCTTGGATTTATCTTTAAACACTATGGGATTAAAGTTGCTAGTTTGGATTCTGTTATTGCTATGAGTGTTGCTGTGTTGCTCTTTATAATTCCAGCAAATTCAAATCATGAGAGATTGATAGATTGGGATACAGCCAAAAAATTGCCGTGGGATATCTTAATATTATTTGGCGGTGGTCTAGCGCTTTCAGCTCAATTTAGCAAAACAGGCCTATCTCTATGGATAGGACATCAAGTTTCAGCTCTTGGTTTTATGCCAATTGTGCTTATTATATTGATTGTTACTGCTCTTGTAATATTCTTAACAGAGATTACATCAAATACAGCTACCGCAGCAGCGTTCTTGCCTGTTATAGCCGGTGTGGCGATCGGTCTAGGATACGAAGGACAAAATATAATGCTATTTACAGTTCCAGTCGCACTTGCTGCTACTTGTGCATTTATGCTACCAGTGGCCACTCCACCAAATGCTATTGCTTATGGCTCGGGATATGTGAGAATTAGTGATATGATTAAAGCGGGTTTGTGGCTAAATATCATAGCAATATTCTTAATCACTTTAACAATTATATTCCTTACAACTACGGTATTTGGACTAAATATATAAAACTTAGCTAGGCAAATCTGCCTAGCTATTTCAAATTAAATAATCTTTATTAACAAACTATAAAATTCAGTAAATATTTTTACAATTTTATACGAATAAAAATAAAAAATATGATATAATTAAAAATCATAATAAATCATAGAAATATTATTAAAATTAATAAGAGTTGAGGTATGAAAATTTTATTTTATATTTTTTCGCTTGTTTTAATCGGCTATTGTAAATGCGAATTAATCCAAAAATCTAATACCGATATCAATAGCGCCTCTTTAAACTCTGCTCAAATCTCATATAGTGATAGCAAAAATCTATATACGCTAAATTTAGCAACTAATAAAATCACGACCAACATACAACTAAAAAGCGATAAAATAAATACAATTAAATTAAATAATGAAAATCTAATAGCTGGATTAGATAGCGGATATCTCATACAAATCAGCCCAAAAGGCGATAAAGAAATTTTGATAGATCCTATCAAAACTGGTATAATAGACTCCATCACATCTATAAATTTTATAAAAGATAAGATAATCCTTACTATCGGCTCTAATCATCTAATAATATATGATGAGATAAACAAAATCTACAAAATATCAAATTTAAATCTAAAATCCAAAATCACTACCACGCATATAATCAATGATAATCTATATATCTCTACTTTTGATAGAAATATCTATAACATAAATTTACACAACCTTACAATAGATAAAATTTCAACAACACCAAGTATCCCAACTGCTATTCATAGCGTAAATAATGAGATAATAATTGGCTTGATAAATGGCGAATTAATCTACAAAAATCAAATTTATAAAGTTTCAAATAACCAAATAAGCGCAATAAAAATTTATAAAAACAACATATATATCGCAGATTGGAGCTCAAATTTATATATTTATGATTTTAATTTAAATTTAAAAAATAGCATAAAGATTGGCAATGACGCAATTATGGATATGTTTATAAATACAAATAGCCAAATAATCTTATGGAATCGTGCTATTTATTCTTGTGGTATTGAGTAATTGATACAAATTTTATAAAAGGAGAGTCTTATGTATAGTTTTATCCAAAAGCCTTTGCTATTTGGTGCTGGCTTATGCTTAGGCTTATCTAGCCTTTTTGGTGCTAGTGAGCTTGAAACTATCATGAAAGAGCGAAACTTGAGTGAAAAAGATGTCTTAGCAGCAGCTAAAACATATCAACCAAGTGGTCGCAAAGATGAGTATATCGTCTTTAGTTCTGGCGGTCAAAGTGGCCAAGTAATCGTATATGGCGTCCCATCTATGAGAATTTACAAATATATAGGTGTATTCACTCCAGAGCCATGGCAAGGCTATGGCTATGATAGCGAGAGTAAGGCTGTATTAAAAGGCGGTGCTATCAGAGGCAAGGATATCACATGGGGTGATACTCACCACCCAAATTTCACTGAAAAAAATGGCGAATATGTAGGAGATTATCTATTTATAAATGATAAAGCCAATCCAAGAACAGCCGTTATAAATCTTAGTGATTTTGAAACTACTCAAATAGTAGTAAATCCAATTATGAAAAGCGAACACGGCGGTAGCTTTGTAACCCCAAACACAGAATATGTAATAGAAGCTAGCCAATACGCAGCTCCATTAGATGATAATTATCACCCAATCGAAGAGTATGAGTCTGTATATAGAGGTGCTATAACATTTTGGAAATTTGATTATCCAAAAGGTAAAATAGATGAGAAAGCTTCATTTTCACTTGAACTTCCTCCATATATGCAAGATCTAAGCGATGCCGGTAAAGGTGAGTCTATGGGTTGGGCATTTACTAATAGCTTTAACTCTGAGATGTATACAGGTGGTATAGAAAAAGGCTTACCACCATTTGAAGCTGGTATGAGTAGAAATGATACAGACTATTTACATATGTATAATTGGCAAATTTTAGAAAAATTGGCCAAAGATCCTAAAAACTACAAAATTATAAATAACCACAAAGTTATACCTATTAGCGTAGCTGTGGCAAATAATGCGTTGTTTTTAATCCCTGAACCAAAATCTCCACACGGCGTAGATGTAAGCCCTGATGGTAGATATATCTTAGTTGGTGGCAAGCTAGATACTCACGCTAGTGTCTATGACTTTAGAAAGATTAAAGCCTTAATAGACAAAAAAGAATTCGCCAACAAAGATCCATTTGGAATTCCAATCCTAGATATGCAAAAATCCCTACACGGACAAGTAGAGTTAGGCCTTGGGCCACTTCATAACGCTTTTGATTCTAAAGATGGTGTGGTATATACCTCTTTATATGTCGATAGCCAAATCGTAAAATGGGATTATAAAAATTTAAAAACTCTAGATAGAGTAAATGTCCATTATAATATCGGCCACCTTGATACTATGGAGGGTAAATCAGCTAAGCCTGTTGGTAAATATGCCCTAGCATTAGATAAACTCTCTATAGATAGATTCAATCCTGTAGGCCCACTTCATCCACAAAATCACCAACTCATCGATATTGCTGGAGCAAAAATGGAGCTTATATATGATATGCCTATACCATTAGGTGAGCCTCATGATGTCGTATCTATATCAGCTAGCAAATTAAAACCGGCAATGACTTATAAAATGGGAACTAACTCAAGAACAGGCGAGCAATCAGTCGGTATGACTCTAGCTGGTCAAGAGAGAGTCGAGAGAAATGGCAAAAATGTGACCGTATATGCGACCTTAGTAAGAAGCCACATAAATCCAGAGCATATTGAGGTAAATAAAGATGACAATGTAACAATCTATCTAACAAACCTTGAACGAGCCCAAGATGAGACTCACGGCTTTGCTATAGATCTATATAATGTCCATGCATCAATCGAACCAGGCAAAACAGCTAGTGTAAATTTCGTAGCAGATATGGAGGGTGTATTCCCTTATTATTGTACTGAATTTTGCTCTGCTTTACACCTTGAAATGATGGGGTATTTATATGTTAAAGATCCAAACAAAAAATATGAATCCATCAAAAAAGCCAAACTAAAAGAGCTAAGCCCAGCAGAGCTACAAGCAGAGTATAAAAAAGTTATCGCTACAAATAAAGCCACAGATGATGTTATACAAAGTGTTGTCAAATTCTTAAAAGAGAAACACTTTGAAAAATATCCAAAAGTCAAACAACTTGTTGATGATGCTCTAGATCAATATAGCAAAATTCCTGAAGTCAAAGCAAAAGCCGATGAAGCTTACAAAAAAGGTGATATAAATGGCGCAATACTTTGGGAGTATCAAGTATGGCAATATATGGTTAAAACCGCCGATGTCGGCCTAAGAGCTAAAAACAATCTTACAAAAGCCCTAGCTACGCCTATGACTGCCGTACAAGCCCGTGGGGAAGAAGCCTATTTAAAAGGTGGATGTAATGGCTGCCATGTTATCGGTCAAGTAAGCTCTGGCCCGGATCTAACAGGAGTCTTGCTAAGACATGAAAACGCTGAAAAATGGGTATTTGAATTCATCAAAGATCCGGCTAGCAAATATGAAGAAGATTATGTAAAAGCTATGATTAACTTCTTTAATCTTAGAATGCCAAATCAACATATGAGCGATCAAGAGATCAAAGATATTATAGAGTATCTAAAATGGATCGATGAAAACGCTGGGTTGTATTAAAATAAATGGGGCGGATTTTCCGCCTCGATAGTTAAATTTATTATCCGCCCTTATGGACTGATAATAAATTTAACTTAAGGATTAACAATGAAAAAATATCAATTATATACCATATTAGCTCTAATTTTGATGACTATAGGTTTTAGTATTCCTGTTATTGCCTATCACGGAGTGGTTAATAAGATTAAAAATAACACACAAATCCCAAGCTATGTCTATCCAATATATAATTTTTATACCAAATTTCAATACAAAAATCATCTAATCCCTACTGAAATTAAAAACGATCTAGCCAAAATGATAGACGCAAGAGTCGAAATCGGAGTGCCTAGTTTGCCTGTTTGGTATGTATCGCTTGAAGCACCAAATTATCCCAAAGAGGCCTTTCCCGATGGAATTCCAGTATATTTTCATGTAGATGGATATAGTGGTGATGTTCACGAGATGAATACCATAAATCACTATATCGGAATGTATCCTATGGAGTATGGTGGTAATGTAGAAAGAGCCATAGCACCATACTATTTGCTGATTGCTACAATATTTATGCTCTTATACCTATACTACAATGGCAAGGGGAATTTTCTTTTATTAATTCCTACTATTATAGCGCCAATTTTATTTATGAGTGCGTTTGTTGGTTGGCTATACTGGTATGGGCACAATATGCAAGAGTGGGGAGCATTTAAAATAAAGCCATTTATGCCAACAGCACTAGGCGATGGCAAGGTAGCACAATTCACCACTCACTCATATCCTGCTATAGGATTTTGGGTGATGATTACTATGAGTGCTCTATCTATTTTGGCGATATTTTCTAAAAACAGATATCTTAAGGGTAACTCATGAGAAAACTCTACTTAATAGCTATATTATTCATCTCTACTTTTGCTAATGAGCTACAAAATGCGATAGATAACGCAAATAGCGGAGATATAATAGAGCTTGGTAGTGGAGTCTATAATGGAAATATCATAATCAATAAGCCACTTACCATTGATGGAAAAGATAGAAGCGCTATCATTAAAGGCGATGGAAATGGCGATGTGATAAAAATCAATAGCTCAAATGTAAAAATATTAAATTTAACCATTGAAAATAGCGGTAATTCTCACACTACTATTGATTCAGCTATAAGTTGTGATAGCGCTAGTGGGGTTGAGATTATTAACAATGCTATCAAAAATTCGCTTTTTGGAGTAAATTTCAAGCAGTGTAATGGATCTAAAATAGTTGATAATTTTATCACTTCAAAGCCTGTTGATTTAGGACTTAGAGGTGATGGAATTCGCCTATGGTATAGCCATGACAATATAGTACAAAACAACCATCTAAGCAAGAGCAGAGATATGGTAGTATGGTATTCTAGCAATAACCAAATTCGCAAAAATTATGGCGAGTATGGTAGATACTCACTTCACTTTATGTATGCGGGTAAAAATTTGGTTGAAGAAAATATATTTAAATACAACTCTGTTGGTATATTTTTTATGTTCTCTTCTGGGACCACAGCTAGAAAAAATCAAGTTTTAAACTCCACTGGTACATTTGGGGTTGGTATTGGGATGAAAGATACGAGCGATTTTATCATACAAGATAACATTTTAGCTTATAATGCTAGGGGACTTTATATAGATCAATCCCCATTTCAACCTGGCACCACAAATATCTATGAAAGAAATGAGATAATTTATAATACTATTGGAATTCAATTTCACGCTACGCAACACAAAAGTATATTTAATAACAATGATTTTATAGGTAATATGGAAGTCGCTATCAACGACACGCCCGGATCTAAAATAGATAAAAATGAGTGGCACCAAAACTACTTTGATGATTATATAGGTTTTGATAAAAACAAAGATGGAATCGGTGATATTGAGTATAAAAATTTCACATATATCGACTCTCTTTGGCAATACTATCCGAATTTAAGGCTATTTTATGGAAGTGCGGTTATGAGTATTTTAAATTTCATCGCCAAAATTGCGCCATTTTCTGAGCCACAACTACTAATCACAGATACAAATCCGCTAATGGAGCCATATAATGAATAGAAGAGAATTTGGCATATTTAGCCTTATTGCAATTGGTGGTGCTGTAGGTGGTGGGATGGTGATAAATAAATTTTATGAGCCCAAATCTCATCTTAGGCCACCTGGAGGTGTTGAGAATTTCGAATCTCTATGCATCAAATGCGGTCAATGCGTCCAAGTATGCCCATATCATAGTATAAATTTACTTGGATTTGATGATGGGATAAATTTAGCCACTGCTTATATAGACCCAAACAAAAGAGGTTGCTATTTATGCGATCTTTTCCCTTGTATTTTGGCCTGTCCTAGTGGAGCCTTAGATCATAATACAAATTCCATCAAAGATATTAAAATGGGAGTTGCTATAATCAAAGATATAGATAGATGTTACGCTAATAAAAAAATAAGCAAAAGCGATGTTAGTAGCTTATTAGAGCGTAAAACCTATAATCAAAGAGAGCATGATGCTAAACAAATTATAGAAGATAATATTGACAAAACCTGCTCACTATGCGTAAGCTCTTGCTTGGTTGATAATGCGATAAACTTTATCAAAATCAATGATAAAAATATTGTAAATATCAGTCCAAACTGCGTAGGATGTGGCGTTTGTCAAGAGGTATGCTTCGCTAATGTAATAGAAATTTTGCCAAATAAAAGTTATAAAGATATATATGGAGATTAAAATGAAAAAATCAATTATTATGCTATTAGGTGCTATTATATTTTTAGGATGCTCGGATCAAAAAGAGCAACAAAATGAGCTAGTTGAACAAAACACAACTACAAACTCAATCACAATAAAAAAAGGCAATAGCAATAACTCAAATTTGTCCGATGAGTGGGCTATCTATGATATAGATGGTAAGAAAAATATCAAATTTGGAATTGGCGAATCAAATCAAACCACCAAATCCATAGGCGCCATAGCCTTAAGAAGAGCACCACTTCAAAGTATCAATAAAGCTCTATTAAAAGGTCAATTAAGCAAAAATTTTATCACCAAATGTTCAGCTTGCCACGATGATTATGCCAATGGAATTATCGGGCCATCTTTATTAGATAAGACAAATAAGCAAATATATGATATGATAATTGCTTATCGCACCAAAACCAAAACAAATATTCTAATGAGCGATCTTGTCAATGCTATGAGCGATCAAGAGATAAAAGATATCGCTAATGAGATTAGTGAATTTAACAAACAATTTAGGAGTAAACAATGAATCTAGGCAAAGCTATAACCATATTTTTATCTATTTTAATCGTTATTTTAATGATATTTATGTTAGCTAACACACCTAGCCAACCAACGCAACAATCCACAATAGAGCCAAACCAAAATATCAAAAACGACGAAAATAACCAAAATAGCGAGTTTGAAGCTGAATTTAATAAGATAAAAGAGTTAAAACAGAGTATATCATCCAACAGCGATGGAGTTAGCAAACTATATCTACAAAGCTGTGCTCCTTGCCATGCTAAAGATGGCTCTGGAATCATCGCTCCATCAATTATCAAAAAGAGCAAAGAGGAGATTCTAGCTAGATTATATGATTATAAAGATGGAAAAATAGAAAATAGCTTAATGAAAGGACTTTTAGATAATGTCAGTGATGAAAATTTAACAATTCTAGCTGAAGAGATATCTAAATTTAAATAATATTATGGATAAATATAAAGGTCGTCAAACTATAGCCAATGCTGGGTTTTTCTCTACTTTTATAACTACTACAAAAAGTGGCAAAAAGCGTCCTAGCATAAGATTTTATCGATATTTTACTATGATTTTAATCCATCTTTTATTTATTTTATCTTTTGTAGCAGATATCCAAGTAATCGAAGGTGATATAACTGGTTCTAGAATGCTAGGATTTCACTTAGCTGATCCATTTATAACCATACAAATTATCCTTAGTAGAGCAGAGCTACCTGTAAATCTACTCATTGGGGCTTTTACTATTTTGGGATTTTATATATTTTTTGCTGGGCGTGCCTTTTGCTCTTGGGTCTGTCCATATAACTTTTTTAGCGAATTTGCCGAGAGATTAAACGCTAAATTAATTAGCAAAAAAATAATCAAAAAAAGAGAATTTGATACCAAAATTAGATATATATTTTTGCTAGTTTTTGCTACTTTGAGCCTTAGTAGTGGATATTTGATATTTGAAATTTTCAATGTTGTAGGTATAATATCAAGATTTATAATCTATGGTTATAGTGCGGCGATTTGGTGGGTTGTTTTGGTTTTTTTGGTTGAAGTATTTTTTAGTAGGAGATTTTGGTGTAGATATATCTGCCCTATTGGGACGCTATACTCTTTGCTATCTAAATTTAGAGCTATAAAAGTAAGCTGGAATAAAGATAGATGCGATCACTGCGCTGTTTGTATGGATGTTTGTATCGTCCCAAAAGTATTAGAGATAACCAAAACAAAAAACAAAGATAACCCAAAAGATAAATTTAGCGTAGTAAGTGGCGATTGCACTATGTGTGGTAGATGTATTGATGTATGCCATCAAGATGCTTTAAGCTATGATAATATGCTTAAAAAACTTTTATAAGGATAAGTATTGATAAAAATAGAAAATATCACTAAAAAATTTGGCTCACAAACCATATTAAATAGCATAAATTTAGATATCTCAAATGGCCAAAAACTCTTAATAATAGGCCAAAACGGAGCAGGCAAATCTACATTAATGAAAGCAATCTTAGGTGAGATAATCTGCGATAATGGAAGTATATTAATAGATGGCATAAACCCCATTAAAGATAGAAAAAACGCCCTAAAATACCTAAGCTTTGTCCCACAAACTCCGCCACCGCTTAAGCTTAGTATTGCTCAACTTTGTCAATACTCAATCAGCTCAACAAAATCAAATTTAAACGATATAATAAGCTATCTAAAAGAGCTAGATCTAAGCTATGAAAAAGAGCATAAAAAGCCATTTTATAAACTCTCAGGCGGTATGAAACAAAAGGTATTAATAGCCTTAGCACTAGCTAGAGAGTCAAAAATTATAATGTTTGATGAACCAACAGCCAATCTAGACCCAGATGCTAGAGAGAAGTTTATAAATATTTTAAATTCTAAATTCAAATCTCACACATTAATATTTATCTCACATAGATTAAGCGAAGTTAAAGGTATTGTAAATCGCATTGTAGAGATGGATTTAGGCAATATAATCACAGATAGCGAGGTATAGAGTGAAAAATTTATTACTAATAGCAAAAATTGATATCAAAGAGAGTTTCGCCTCAAAATGGTTTTTGTTTTACCTACTTACATTTGCTGGACTTATAGCTCTGTTTTTTGTAACTGGCGTTATAGATAGCAGAGTTGCTGGATTTAGCGGACTTACTAGAATGCTTTTACTCTTTATACAAATTTCTATAATTATTTTGCCTATATTTATCCTAATCACCACAGTAAGAAGTATAAACTCAGATAGAGAAGTTGGTGCATTAGAGTATCTACTTAGCTTTCCAATTTCGCTTAAAGAGTATTATTTTGGCAAGGCATTAGGGAGGGCATTTACCGTCTTTTTACCTATATTATTAGCTCTTATTTTATCTTTATTTATAGCTATTTTCAAAGATACTAAGATACCTTGGGGAATATTTTTTTACTATACATTATTATTGATGGTATTGTCATTTGTATTTTTATCATTTGGATTTTTAATCTCAAGCTTGATTAAAAGCAGTGAGCTTGGGCTTGGATTTTCATTTTTATTTTGGCTATTTTTGTTAGCGTTTTTAGACCTTGCTTTAATAGGCTTAATGATGAAAAGCTCCGTAAATGAAAATATCATATACTCTATATCGCTCTCTAATCCTATCGAGGTATTTAGAATCGCAGCAATTAGCCTATTTGATCCAAATTTAGCTCTAATTGGCCCAGCGGCGTATTTTATCTTAGATGGATTTGGTAGAATCAACTTCTTGATATATTCAGTTATTTATCCTATTTTACTTGGTATAATCTCGCTTTTAGTTGGTTATATACTCTTTTTAAAAAGAGATTTAGTATGAAAAAAATTATATATTTAACCATATTTGTTGGGGCAATTTTTGGGGCAAATTTAAGAGATGGTGAGTTTTTTAAAGATACGAATTCCACCTGCCCTATTAAATTTATAGATGTTTTCAAATATCCTGATTGGATAGCTGCTATTGAGTATAAAAATGGCAAAAAGGTGCTATTTAGCTCGGCAAAACAGATGTTTTACTATCTCTATACTAGCAAACCAAAAGAGGTAGTACCGATCAAAAAACTCTATGTCACAGACTATAAAACCAAAGAATTAATAGAAGCTACAGATGCCTTTTATATCTTTGGTAGTCGCATTGTGAGCTATAGCGGTGATGATCTCATACCATTTGCTAGTTACGAAGATGCCAAAGAATTTGCTACTCAAACCTCTGCTAGTAGGATTTTTGAATTTAGTAAAATCAATAAAAAATTAATTGATTACTTAAATTAAGGAAAAAATATGAAAAAGATTTTATATATCATAAGTGCGATTATCCTTGGTGGTGTATTTGCTTTTATCGCAAATTCATCTGATAACCAAATTCAAAAGATATCTGCCGATTCTAATATCACTTGCGATCTAAATAGCCAAGATTGTATCGTTAATCACAATGGTGATAGTATCACTTTCTCATTTTATCCAAGACCGCTTGAAGCGATGGCACCACTTACTTTAAAGGTAAATGGGCTAAAAAATGAGTATAAAAACCTAAATGCTAGAATCTATGGCCTAAATATGGATATGGGAACAATTAAAGCAAATTTAGAAAACAGAGGCGATATATACGCAGGTTCAGTGGTACTAAGCTCTTGTGTAGTAGAAGTGATGAATTATAGGCTAGAATTATACGACAAGGACAAACCGCTTGGAATTTATATAGATTTTAATCTCAAATATTAATTTTAGATCAAATAGCCAAAATTAGGCTATTTGACTATCAATTTGGCTTAAAAAATGTATCTAAATGTATATTTTCAAACGCCCCTTGCAAACTAGTAAATAGCTTTGGATTTTGCTTTTCTAAAGTAGCTAAAAGCTCCTTAGTTTCAGCCCTAGCGTGTGGCATTTTAACATCAAATCTCATAGCAGGACAAGCCTCATCACCAATTACTCTAAGCTCATTTCTAATAGCATTATCACGCAATTGACGCTCACGCACATTGATAAGTGGTCGAATCACCACTATACCATTTTTGGCAGTGTATTTAGGCGCTAGAGTCCTTAACGCCCCATTATAAGTAAAATTCATAAAAAAACTCTCAACCGCATCATCCAAATGATGTCCAATAGCAAGTTTATTAAATCCATTAGCCAACGCATAAGTATAGAGATATCCTCGTCTCATACGACTAAAAAAGCTACAAAAGCTTGAATTTTTGCGAATTTTATCCTTGCTAATTTCAAAAATAGAGCTATCAATCACACTATGCTTTATCCCGTGTTCTTGGCAATGCTTGGTTAGATACTCATAATCCTCGCCCATACCATAACTAAGAGTTACAGCTTGGAATTCGAATTTATCCGGCGTAACATTTTGAAAATGTTTTAAAATATGAGCCAGGCTTAAGCTATCCTTGCCACCGCTTAAACCCAATAAGATCTTATCATCTTTTTCAAACATCTTATATTTAGCATTAGTTTGACCTACTTGTCTAATTAGCTTTTTGCTTAATTCTATCATAAATTTTTTACCATTTCTAAGACAAATTTAGCCGATTTATCCGCCGCTTCAATCAAAAATTTATCAAAATCAATCTCCGCTTTTTTACCAGCTTCATCACTAATAGCCCTAAGCATACAAAATCCAACCCCTAAAGCCGCACAAACTTGAGCCACACTCGCCCCTTCCATCTCCACTGCATCAGCTTTGAAAGTTGATTTAATCCACTCTTTTTTATCTTCATTACAGATAAATTGATCACCAGTAGCGACTATCCCACTTAGCAAATTCACCCCCAAAGCATTAGCTACTTTTTTAGCTACGCTATTTAGTATATCATCACTATTTTCAAATACATTTATACCAGGAACATATCCATGCGGATGGCCAAATGCCGTGATATCTAGATCGTGTTGGGCTGTAGAGGTGGTATAGATCATATCGCCAATTTTTAAATTCTCATTTAAAGCTCCAGCCACACCGGTAAATATCAGCTTCTCGCACTCAAATCGCTCTATCAAAATAGCCGCTGTTAATGCCGCATTTACCTTGCCGATTTTGGAGTAGGCTATCACTAGCTCATGGCCAAAATAGTTGGCTTTGTAAAATGAATTTTTAGCGTGGTCTATCTTATCATATTCGCCAATCTCTTTTAGCAAAAATTCAATCTCTTCGCTCATTGCTCCAAGAATAGCAATTTTCATCTTAACGCCTCTAATGCTTCATTAAGTGAACTTAAATTTGTTATGCTATAAGTTGGTTTATCGCATATTTTTTTATTCATTCCCTTTAAGACACTTGCGCCAAATTCAACAAAACAATCAACGCCATCACAATAGTTTTTCACGCTATTTTGGTATAAAACTGGGCTAATTAATTGAAGTTTGAGTAGTTCTAAGGCCTCTTTTTTGGTTGTGTATTTCTTAGCAGTTACATTAGAGATAACAGGCGAAAACTCATCACTCAATAGACTCTCTAACTCATTAGCCAGCTTCACACTAGCATTTTGAAGTAGCGGGCAATGGCTTGCTACGCTCATATCAAGTAGCATAGCTCTCTTAGCTCCGGCTGATTTAAACTCATCTACGCTTAATTCAAGATCACTTCTAATTCCAGCCACTACAATTTGACCATCGCAATTATAATTCGCAGCCCAAATTTGTCTATTGCTATTTTGGCAAATCTCTTCTACTTTTTCATTGCTAAGACCTAGCACCACCATCATACCAGCACCGATCCCAGAGCAATCTTGAGTCATAAATTTACCACGCAAATTTACTAATTTAATAACATCAAGCGGCTTAATAGCACCACTTACGCTAAGGGCGCTAAATTCACCCAAAGAGTGGCCAAAGCTAAACTCAGGTTTTATAGATAGGCTATTTTTAAAGGCTTCAAAACACATTAATGAGTTTAAAACAATTGCCGGTTGAGTAAATTCAGACTCTCCTAGCTTATCATTTTCTGTAAATAATAAGGATTTAAAATCAATACCGCAATGCTCACTAGCACTATCTAATAGCTCTTGAGCTACCTTAAACTCACTATATATCTCTTGACCCATACCGACACTTTGTGAGCCTTGGCCAGGAAAAATAAATGCAATTTTCATGCTACACTCTTAATGGTGTTTTCCACAGCATCCACCACCATTTTCATCATGGTGAGCGCCATTACAACAACCATCATCATCATGACTCCCGCAACCGCCGCCGTGTCCATGATGATGACCATGATGATGAGAGTGGCCACCGCAACCACACACATGCGGCATAGCCACAACACCTGTTAACTCCTCATCGGCGTCTGCGTCTCTATTTTCTGTGATTTGAACATTAAATTCCAAATCCTTACCAGCGTATGGATGATTAAAATCCACAGTAACATCATTTTCGCCGATAGATTTCACACTTACACGAACTGTGCTTCCATCCTCACCCTCACCAAAAAGCTCCATACCAACACTCAAATCAATACCGGCAAACTGCTCTTTTGGCAAGTTTTGAAGAGCGCTTTCATCATACTCGCCCACACCTTGGCTAGCTGGAATTTTAATAGTAGCTTTCTCACCCACGGCTAAATTCAAAACACCGCTCTCTAAAGCATCTAAAACTTGATTTTTACCACTTACAAAAGCGATCTCTTGACCGCCCAAATTTGATTCTAAAAGCTCGCCTGTATTGGCATCTTTTAATTCATAGAACATTTTTATAACTTTTGACATATTTTCTCCTAAATTTATTTTCTATCTGGTGCTGCTGCGGCCTCTGGGCTATCTGGATAGGCTTGCTTTAATGCTTTATAAAATTTATTAGCACTATTTGTGTCGCCTATTTTGTCAAAACTAATAGCTGTATGATATAGAAGTTTTGGCATATATTTACCTTTTTGGCTGATAGCAACGCTCTTTTCGTAATATGGAATAGCGTTTTTGTAGTTTTTGTTAAAATACTCAATCTCTCCAAGCATAAAATTTGAATAAGCTGGTTTATAATTTTTCTTAATCAAACTCGCAAAACATTCACTAGCTTTCAAATACTCCTTAGATTTATAGGCTTTATCCGCCATCTCAAGCAACTCAGCGCCCGGGATATCATCGTATTTTAAATTATCGCTTTTTTTCTCACTATCAGCTTGTTTAGCTTTAGAGTCTGAATTTAACTCTTTTGGATTAGCTGCTTCTGAGTGTTTAGAATCTATCAAAGCAGTTAGTTGGCTAAGTGCGTTTGTGATATTTTTGATATCTTTGTCGTGTTGAGTTTGAGTTGTTTTGATTTGAGATTTTAAATTTGATATATCATTAGAATTTGTGGCTTTTTGCGAATTTACGCTATTTTCTAATTCAGTTATTCTAGTCTCCATAGCTAAAATTCTCTTATTTATGCCATCTAAAAGACTCTTGACACCTTCGATATTCTCTTGAACTAAAGATACATCGGACTGCATTGTGCCGATATTTTGATCTAATCTATCTACTTTTTTTTTATTGTTTAATAAGACCTTTTCATTCTCAGTTAAACCATATGGATTTTCTTTATTTATGTTACCTGCATCGAATACTGAAACTTCAGCAAATATAGAAGTTGCAGCCACTAAGGCTGCAAGGTGGATTGATTTTTTCATATATTGAAATGAAATTATGGAAGCAATCTAAATTCATCACGACGATTTTGAGCGTCGCAAGCTTTTGTTTTGTCAGTACATACAGGTTTGCTCTCGCCATTGCTTGTAATCTCTATTCTATCAGCAGCTATGCCTTGAGCTATTAGAGCATCTTTACCAGCTTTTGCTCTTTTAACGCCTAGAGCGTAGTTATACTCATCACTACCCCACTCATCGCAGTTACCTTCTATCATGATTTTGAAGTTACCAGCTTGGTTAAAGATAGAAGCATTTTGATTAATTACGCCTTGCATATCTGGACGGATATTGAATTTATCAAAATCAAAATATACATTTCTAACTTGCGCTTGTAGAGAATTTAATCTTTCAGCATCACTCATCATACCTTGTTGGCCAGCTTTGTTTGCATCAGCACTCATATCCACTTCTGGAGCTTTTGAGCTACAACCAGCCATAAATAGAGCCGCAGCTACAGTTGAAAGTAAAACTAACTTTTTCATTTTATTCCTTTTGTTGAAAATTTGGGCGTTATTATATCATAATTATTTAAATTTTAAGATATAAAAATATATTTTACCAATCAATTGATTGAAGTTTTCCTATTCTTAATGGAAACTGAAAACTTCTATTTTCATTTACTCTTATAATCCCAACCGCACTATTACCATCTAAATTTTTAATGAAAATGATGCTTCCACCATCACTAGAAAATCTAGGATAAGTATTAACCCCACCAGCTGTAAGCTGCCTTACATAATCACTCTTAGTTGAGATCAAATATAGATTAAAGGTCTTTTGAGCATACTCATTGACGCTTTCACGACTAGAATATACTACATAATTTTCAAAAGTGCTAATTGAGTTGTTGTTTTTGCCGTGAAATACCATCTGCTCCACCGCTCCACCATCTACACTAGTAGCAAAAATATTAGGATATCCTAATCTATCACTTACAAAAACAACCCTAGAATCATTATCTACAAAATTGCCATTGACATCAATTCCACTAAATGTGGTAATTCTTTTGAATTTTTTACTTATTATATCATATAGATAAATATCGCTTTGATCGTTTGGTGCCATACTTAAAAGCAACTTGGTGCCATCTTGGCTGACATCGCTTGCTACTATCATCCCACCACTTTGAGCGATTTTGCTTTTATGATTATTATCTAAATTAAATTTATATAGCGTAGGGACTGAATTTATATATGAAGTGTAATAAAAGGCGCTTTGATCTTTATTTGCCCATTTTGGGAAGATATTTAATCCGCCGCTTATTATGATTTTTTGGTATGTTAGTGTATAATCTGCTACTACAATATTGCTCTTACCTGGTGAAGTGTATTGA
This sequence comes from Campylobacter sp. RM9328, assembly GCF_012978615.1. Classification (NCBI taxonomy): domain Bacteria; kingdom Pseudomonadati; phylum Campylobacterota; class Epsilonproteobacteria; order Campylobacterales; family Campylobacteraceae; genus Campylobacter; species Campylobacter sp. RM9328. The sequence goes on from NZ_LIWF01000007.1 coordinate 64,217, forward strand.
GAAAATATGATAGATTTATCCATCCAATCCACAGGTGATAAATTCAAATTTCTAGCCATATCCACCATGCTCTTGTGAGCTAAAAATACGAATTTATCAACACTTTGCGTGTATTCATTGCTAAATCTAATCTGATTTGTCTTGACATTTATTATTTTAAATTTCAAACTTAGCTTATCGCCTAATTGAGTTAAAGAGTATCTATATATAAGATCAGCTCTCTCATCGGCGCTTATTATCGCACTATCATCAAATCCGCTAGTGTAGTATTTATCAGATACTTCAAATGCGGATCCAACTTTTAAATCACCAACAACAAGCTTAAAAAATTTATCTTGCATTGCTCTATTAGCAAAATCCTTAGTTGCATCTTGGACTATAATTTTAGGTAAGACTAACCCTTTGTTAATCACATCTATCGTAGCATCTGCACTAAACAATCCTACACAGATACTAAGTAACAAAAATATCTTTTTCACTCTAACTCCGTTTCTATTTGGTCTATTAAATTTATATTTATCACTACAGCGTTTTGACTAGGCGGGGTAGGAAAATCCAAATCTTTTAACTGCTCTAGATACTCTCTTACCTTGCTATTAAAAGCACTGCTTAGTGAATATTTCTCCACACTATAGCTTAATTTTCCAAATTTATCTATAATGATTTGAACTTTTGCTTGATTATTTGTATCGGCTTTGTATGCCATCCATCTGCTTTGTATAATCTCAACTATATCGCCCATATATTTATTATAAACCCCTGTCATAGATGATTTGGGTGCTTTAGCATCTATATCTTTTTGGAGCGATGCGACTATATCGGCTGCACTTTTAGAGCTTGGCTCGGGGGTGCTTTTAGCGTTACTTTGGACTGCTTGAGTAGTGCTTGGCGTGATATCTATGGGCGCTGCTCCGCTAAAAAGATCGCTGAAATTTAAATTTGGTGTATCTGGTTTGGATGGGGGTAGATCTTTATTAGTTGTTTGTTGTTGTGGTTTTTCTTCTATTGTTGTATCTTTTACTTTTATATTTTTTTGCTCTGGAGCCACTATAATCTCACCAAGATTAGTCTCAATCACAAAAACATCCATAAATGCATCTTTATCATTTGTATATTTTATGCTATCTTCATAATTGCTAAGTTTGTAAAATATAAAAGATATGATAAAAACATATAAGATTAAAGAGAGCCAAAAAGCACTCGTAGTGTTATATGAGATGCCAAATTTACTATTCATTAGCCATTTGTCTCTAAAGCAACCTTAGAAAAGCCGGCATTTTTCATACTTTTTAAAACAAACATAACATCATCATAAATCAATCTTTTATCGGCTTTTATATATACTGGGGAATTTTTATCATATTTTTTAGATATTAAGATTAGATTATCACCTAATTCATTTAATGAAATTTTAGATTGATCTATATAAACTTGCCTTTGAGCGTCTATTCTGACTGTTAAACTCTTTATCTCTTGAGATAATACTTTGGATTTTGATCCATCAGGTAAGGTAATCTGTTCTTCATATATAATGGCTGGTGTTGTAACCATCAAAATAGCCAGCAAAACCAGCATTATATCAACCAAAGGAGTTATATTTAACTCTGGATTTTCATCAAAATTTATCATCTATCTACTACTAAGCAATAAATTTGACTCTCTTTGTATAAGGCTTATTAGCTCGTAGGCTTTACGCTTTATTAAGAGATTAAAGCTATAAGCAGGAATTGCTACAAAAATCCCGCAACCTGTGGCAACCAACGCTTCAGAAATTGCTGGAGCGATCACCGATAAAGATGCTGAGCCACCACCACTACCTAAAGCTGCAAAAGTCTCTAATATACTAATAACAGTCCCAAATAACCCAATAAATGGTGAAGTTGATGCTATTATAGATAAAGTTGTCAAACCGCTTGTAGAGTTAGTTTGAGCTAATGATATGAAGACCTCTAAATGCTCTTTGGTTAAATTCTCTTGTGGGCATTTTTTTAAAGATGAATCCGTGGTATCTAGTTTCTTACCTAAAAGAATCGCCTCTAAGGCTTGTTTCTCTCTTTTGATCCAGCGATTTAGCCCACTATATCGTGAGAATAAAATAGTAAAAGTGATGACAAAATATAGCGACAACCATGATAAAACAATGATTGTCACTAAACTACTTTTGGATAGATAACTTATAAAAAGCTCCATAGTATCTACTTATCTAGCTCTTGCTGAATTCTCTATCTTAGCCAAAGCAGTAGCCAAGATACCATTATTATCTTGCATTTTTCTAACAAGAGCTTTGGCATTTTCTATGGATTTAGCGATATCGCTTTCGCTATTACCGCTCACATATACAGCACCATCAACTAAAATACTAATCTTATCTTCATCAATCTTAGCATAACCCCAATCAATAGCAACAGCATCGTGCGTTCCATCCAAATTTTCGATATCAACTACTCCAATTTGAAGTAGTGAAACTAAAGAGGCGTGGCCTGGCAAAACTCCAAATTCACCATCCGCACCAGGAAGAACTACCATTTTAGCATCATTAGAAAATATTAGCCCTTCTGGGGTGACTATTTCTAAATGTATTGTATTCATATAGCTTCCTTTTTGGCTTACGATTTCATCTTTTCAGCTTTAGCGATAGCCTCATCAATATTTCCTACCATATAAAATGCATTTTCTGGTAGGTGATCATATTTACCTTCTAAAATGCCCTTAAATCCCGCAATTGTCTCTTCTAAGCTCACATATTTACCAGGGCTTCCTGTGAAAACTTCAGCTACGAAGAATGGTTGAGATAGGTATTTTTCTATTTTTCTAGCTCTATCAACTGTAAGTTTATCTTCTTCACTTAGCTCATCCATGCCAAGGATTGCGATAATATCTTGTAAATCTTTATATTTTTGTAACACCGCTTGAACTCCACGAGCTATTTTATAGTGCTCTTCACCTAGAATTTGAGGATCTAACATTCTTGAAGTAGAATCTAGCGGATCAACTGCTGGATAGATACCCTTTTCAGCAATAGCACGGTTAAGAACTGTAGTCGCATCAAGGTGAGCAAAAACTGTCGCAGGGGCTGGGTCAGTAAGGTCATCAGCTGGGACATATACAGCTTGCACTGATGTGATAGAGCCTTTTTTGGTTGATGTGATTCTCTCTTGCAGTTTTCCCATCTCACTAGCAAGTGTTGGTTGATAACCAACAGCACTTGGGATACGGCCAAGAAGTGCTGACATCTCTGAACCTGATTGAGAAAATCTAAAGATATTATCAATAAACATAAGAACATCTAATCCCATCTCATCACGGAAGTATTCAGCCATTGTAAGACCGGTAAGCGCTATACGGTTTCTTGCCCCTGGTGGCTCATTCATTTGACCATAGCATAGGGCAACTTTGTCTAAAACACCTGATTCTTTCATCTCATTATAAAGGTCATTACCCTCTCTTGTCCTCTCACCAACACCCGCAAATACAGAGTAACCACTATGTTTAAAAGCAACATTGTGGATCAGCTCCATTATGATAACTGTCTTACCAACACCAGCACCACCAAATAGTCCAACTTTACCACCTTTTGCGTATGGAGCTAAAAGATCAACTACTTTTATACCTGTTTCAAAAATTTCGCTTTTTGTGCTTTGTTCTTCAAATGGCGGTGGATCTCTATGGATAGACCATTTTGTATCAAATTTCTCTTCAGCGCCTTCATCTATCAAATCGCCAACAACATTAAAAATTCTACCCAAAACTTTTTCACCTACTGGAACGCTAATAGGCGCACCAAGAGCAGTGGCTTCTAATCCCCTAGTAAGCCCTTCGCTCATATCCATAGCGATTGTTCTAACTCTATTATCGCCTAGATGTGCAGCGGTTTCTAAAACTAATCTATGTCTATTACCCTCAACACTAAAATTTACTTCGATAGCTTCGTTAATCTTAGGCAAGTAGTCTTTGAAATCAACATCAACTACAGGACCCATAACTTGGCTAATTACACCTTTCATTATCACTCCTTATAAATTTACTTCATACTCTCAACGCCGCTTATAATCTCTATAAGCTCTGTTGTGATGCTTTCTTGTCTTGCTTTATTATAGGCAAGATTTAACTCTCTTACTCTGGCTTTTGCGTTGTTTGTAGCGTTATCCATAGCTTGCATTCTAGCACTATGCTCCGCTGCTAAAGAGTCAATAAGAGCATAATACATACTATACTCAAAGTATTTTCTCATCAGCTCATCAAGGATTCTATCATCGTGCTCTGGTTCAAAATCCATTAGTGAGCCTTGCTGATTATCATCTTGAATTTTTGGTGGTTCAACTGGCACTATGGTATTGACTCTAATCTCTTGAGAGATCATATTTTTATATCCATTATGAACCAATACAACCTTATCTGTCACACCAGCCGTAAAATCACTAATAGCAGCCCTAATCACATCTTGAGCCTTCTCATATGTAGGAGCTGAGCTAACACCACGATAACTTTCTAAAATTTCAATACCTTGAAAATTGAAAAATTCAATACCCTTTTTACCAACAGCTCTTAAGCGGACTTTTATTTTTTTAGATTTATATTCATCTATCATATTTCTTATAGTTTTGATAGTTGCAACATTAAAACCACCGCAAAGACCCTTATCAGCAGTAACGAAGATTATATCAACCTTTTCTACTTTAGCTTCTGTATCAAAGAATTTATTTCCTTCGCCGACGATTTTAAATTTGTTAATCTCATAAGCTATCTCGCTTAAGACTTCATTAATCTTTAGAGCATAAACACGAGAATGACGAGCCGCCTCTTCCGCTTTTTTGAGCTTAGCAGTAGAGACAAGCTTCATAGCTTTTGTCGTCTTTTGCGTGTTTTGAACGCTCTTGATCTTTCTTTTGATATCTTTTAAATTTGACATATTTTAGCCTTATTCAGCGCTAAATATTGCTTTAAATTCATTTAATGCTTTATCTAGTGCTTCTTCAATATCTTTATCAAGTGCTTTTTTGTTGCGAATTTGTTCAAAAATATCTGGATATTTAGCCTCAATATATGGATAAAGTTCAGCCTCAAATTTAGTAACAGCAGATACTGGAATATCATCTAAATATCCATTACTACCCGCATAGATGATGACAACTTGATTTTCTACTGGAAGCGGGCTATAAGGTGGTTGTTTTAATACCTCAACCATTCTTTGGCCTCTTTCAAGCTGTTTCCTGCTGCTCTCATCAAGATCGCTAGCAAATTGAGCAAAAGCTTGAAGTTCGCGATATTGAGCAAGATCCAATCTTAATGTACCAGATACTTTTTTGATAGCTTTGATCTGAGCTGAACCACCAACACGAGATACAGATAGACCAACATTGATAGCTGGGCGAATACCTGAGTTAAATAGATCGCTCTCAAGGAAAATTTGACCATCTGTAATGGAGATAACATTTGTTGGGATATAAGCTGAAACATCGCCTGCTTGAGTTTCGATAATAGGTAGAGCTGTTAAGCTTCCTGCTCCTAGCTTATCACTTAGCTTACTTGCTCTTTCAAGTAGTCTTGAGTGTAGATAAAATACATCTCCTGGGTAAGCCTCACGACCTGGTGGGCGGCGAAGGATAAGCGACATCTCACGATAAGCCACAGCGTGTTTGCTTAAATCATCATAGATGATAAGAGCGTGGCGAGAGTTATCACGGAAGTACTCTCCCATTGTTACACCTGCATATGGAGCTAGATATTGTAAGGCTGCTGCATCGCTTGCACTTGCATTTACAACGATTGTATAATCCATAGCACCATACTCTTCAAGCTTTTTGACAACTTGTGCTACGGTTGATTGCTTTTGACCAATAGCTACATAAATACATATAACATCTTGACCTTTTTGGTTGATAATTGTATCGGTTGCAACTGTAGTTTTACCAGTTTGGCGGTCACCAATAATAAGCTCCCTTTGGCCTCTACCAATTGGCACAAGACCGTCAATAGCCTTAATACCTGTTTGTAGCGGCTCATGGACAGATTTTCTAGCCATAATTCCTTTGGCTTTTTCTTCGATAAATCTACTTTCTGTAGCATCGATAGCACCTTTGCCATCTATTGGTTCGCCAAGAGCATTTACAACACGGCCAATTAACGCATCACCAACTGGCACTCTAAGAAGTCTAGCAAGTCTCTTTACACTACTTCCTTCTTTAATATCATTGCAACTACCTAAGACAACAACCCCTACGCTGCTCTCTTCTAGGTTTAATGCCATACCTTTTTGACCATTTTCAAATTCAACCATCTCGCCAGCCATGACATTTTTAAGACCATAAACATTTGCCACGCCATCTGCGACTGATATAACTTTGCCAGTCTCTTCAATATTAACGCTAAGATCAAAGTTTTCTATGCGTTCTTTGATGATACTGCTAATCTCATCAGCTTTTAACTTAACACTCACGCTTTTACTCCTTATTAAATTGCTTTTAATATATATTCGCTCATTTGAGCCCTTAATCTATCAATTGAAAAACTAACTTCCACGCCTAAATCATCAAGCTCAATTTTAATACCATTAAAATCATTTTTAATAGTTTCAAATTCAACCTTTACATCAAACTTATTAGAAAATTTACTCTCTAACTCACTTTTTTGTGCTGGAGTTATATCTATATTTCCAGATATTAAACCTTTAAATTTAGAATCTCTTATAGCCTTTTGATACTCAAATTCTTTTGAAATTTCTGGTATTAAATGCAATCTTTGCCTTTGGCTTAAAAGCAATAAAAAATTGCCTAATTTTTTATTTGAGCTATCATCTATTAAAGATAGTAGAAATTCAACCTTTGATTTAGCATCAATCATAGGAGAGTCTATGATAAAATTAAATTTAGGGATAGAAAATGCAGATGCTAACTTCTTAAACTCATCACTTGCTCTATCAAATTCACTAGCATCCAAAGCAAGAATTAGCGCTTTTACATATTTTTTTGCTACTATTTCTCTCATTAGCTCACCTTCTTAATAATAAGATTAACAAGCTCATTTTGATCAATTTTTATAGCATCACTTTCAAGTAACTCATCCAAAATTTCGCTTACTACAACTCTAACAAGCTTTCTTTCTTCAAAATCTTTTTGCTCTTCATAGCTTTTTTCTAAGATATGGATCTCGTTTTGAGTATCTTTTTCTATCTTAGCTAGCATAATTTCTATCTCTTTATTGATAGCCTCAGTTAGATCGCTAGCTATTACTTTAGCATTTTCTACCCTTTTAGCTGCCTCTTCTCTTTTGGCGTTTGATGCTTTTAACTTCTCTTGAATAGCATTTAATCTATTGGCAATAGAGTTAATCCTACCATTATAAGCGGCTTTTATAGGTTTGGCTATTAGATAATACAAAATAGCAAAGAATATAACAAAGTTAATCACCCTAGGGACTATGTCATACTCACCACTTCCACTAGCAGCACCAAAAGCAAATATCGGAGCTATAAGCAATAGAATAAATTTAATATTCATACAAAACTCCTATATTTTAGATAAAGAACCAGCAAGGGCACTTTTTAATTCTGGGATTTTGGCGGTTAAATTTGATTTTAACTCAGCTTTTCTATCAATCAATCCCGCTATAAAGCTGTTATAATCAGCTTCTAAGCTCTCTTTTTTGATAGCGATTTGTGTAGCGGCCTTCTCTTTGGCTTGGCTTAAAGCAGCGTGCTTTTTAGCTTGTGCTTCAGCTCTGGCATCACTTAGAATCTTATCTATTTGTGCTTCATAACTTCCAACATCGCTAGCATTTTTGCTAACGCTCTCTTCATCATTTTTGATAGATCTATTTCTATCATCAATGAAACCAAGCAAAGGCTTGTAGAGAATGGAATTTAACACAAAGATAAGCCCTAAAAAGATCACTAGCGTGATCAGCAACAACGGCGGATCTATCTGTAGCATCACTTCTCCTTATGTAATTTCATTAAATTAGCCAGTTATTTTACAATATTAAAAAATAAATTCTACTGAATTTTTTGAATTATTTTTATCAAATTAGCTATTTTTTTACTATCGTTTAAATTTAGTATCAATTTTGGACCATTTATCTTACATTTGATGCCAAAATCTTCTATTAGATCTTTAAGTAAATTTAAATTTTCTCTATCTTTCATATCGATTTTTGGCTTTTTGGTTTGACTAGGGCTTTTTAATCTTTTTACTAAATTCTCGGTATCTCTTACGCTTAATTTCTGGCCTATTATGGTGTCAGCGACTAATTTTTGATCTTCGCTGCTTAATCCTACCATTATTTTAGCGTGACCTTGAGTAATTTTGCCATCATCTATTAAGCTCTTTGTATAATCATCAAGACCTAAAAGTCTAAGTGTATTTGTGATCTGCGTTCGGCTCTTTTTGACTATTGATGAGAGAGTTTCTTGGGTGATTTTATACTCATTTATAAGCTCTTGATAGGCGTTAGCTAACTCAATTGGGCTTAAATTTTCTCTTTGGATATTTTCAATTAGCGCTAACTCTCTTAAATTTTTATCTGCGATATTGGCTACAATTGCTTTGATTTTGCTTAAACCAAGCAGTTTAGTAGCTCGTAAGCGTCTCTCGCCAGCGATCAAGGTAAAGTTGCTACCATCTTTAATGACAATTATCGGCTGGATAAGTCCATGACGCTCGATACTTTGGCTAAGCTCTTTTAAGGCTTCATCGCTAAAGCTTTTCCTAGGTTGAAATGGATTTGGCTGAATTCTATCGATATCGATTTCAGCCACTAGTTCTTTATTTAACTCTTTATTATACGCTTGTTCCACATCTCCTAAAATGGAGTCTAGTCCTCTGCCAAGTGCCATATCCTACCCCATTATCGAGTAAGCTAAATTTTGATAAGCTTGTGAGCCACTAGATTTAATATCATACAAAATTACAGGCTTACCAAAGCTTGGGCTTTCGGCTAATTTTACATTTCTAGGGATTATCACAAATCCATCTTCGCAATTTTGCGCTTTAAATAATTTATTGCTAAAATGCTTTTTAAGGTCGGCTACCGTCTCTTTAGAAAGGTTATTTTGTGCGCTATACATTGTAGGCAAAAATCCCTTTATAGTTAGTTTTGGATTTATTGTCTCTTTTATCACTTTTACGGTATTGAAAATTTGCGCTAACCCCTCCATAGCGTAGAATTCGCACTGAATCGGGATAATAACACTATCACTAGCAGTAAGTGCATTAATAGTCAAAATCCCAAGAGTTGGCGGGCTATCAATGATGATATAATCATAGCTATCACGGATGGTTGCAAGTTTATTTTTTAAAATGGTTTTATAATCTCTATTTTGTTCGCTAAATTCTTGCTCTATGCCTACTAATCCTATATTTGATGGGGCGATATCAAGCATTTTTAGCTCTGTTTTTAAAACTATATCATTTATATTTTTTCTACCTGTTAGGACATGGTAGATATTGAATTCATAATCACTTCTTTTAAATCCCAAACCAGTTGTAGCATTGGCTTGTGGATCTATATCAAGTAGCAAAACTCTCTTCTCAGCCACGGCCAAAGATGCTGCTAAATTTACAGCTGTTGTAGTCTTGCCTACGCCGCCTTTTTGGTTGGCAATGGTTATAATCTCACTCATCTTGCTGAATACACCCTTTTATTATTTATTATTATTGAGCCATCATTTTCTAGTTTAGCGTCATTTAGGCTAATTTCTTTATCATCTATATGGATAGAAAAACTCTTTGATAGCTCGAATTCTACCAAATATTTGCTAAAAATTTGCTTCCATTTTGGCTTGGCGCTTAAACTTTTGAAGTATAAATCCACTATATCATCTCTACTAAGCTCTATATCCAAACAATCGGCGTAATTTGGGCAATTAGTTAAATTTAATCCTATACCGCATATATAGATATTATTGATTTTGGTGGTGATGATGCCTGCGATTTTGCGATTTGCTAGGTATAGATCATTAGGCCATTTTAGCCAAATTTTAGAGCCTTTATCCCTTAGAGCTAAAACTAAAATAAAAGCAAAATATATACTAGCTGATGCTGGGGCTAAGTCGCTTGGTAGCTCACTCTCATCTATCGCAAAACTAAGATATAAATTCCCCCTTGGGCTATCCCAGCTATTTGCCCTACTACCGATACCAAAGCTTTGCGAATCAGCTATGATGGCGCATGGTGGGGATTTTTGTAGTGATTTTATATCATTAATTAGTTTGGTTTGAGTAGATTCACACTCACAAAGATACTCTATCTCCAATGCCTATCCTTTTGCCATTTAGATAACTTACCCCATCAACTGGTTTTTTACCGGCTATTTGAATTTTTTTGATCAATATCCCATTGCCAACTGCCCCGATCACAAATCCATCGCTATTTACGCTTATAATCTTGCCAACTTCGCCATTTAAATTCGAAATTTCCATATCCAAAATTTTTACGCCATTTTGTGTGAAAATACCCGGCCAACCAAAATATGCTAAAAATTTAGCCCAAATTTCGCTAGCTTTATCATTTTGTAAATTTATTAATCCATCATCTTTTTTAATTTTTTTACACTTTGAGCTAAGAGCGTTAAACTGCTTAATAGGCTTGATTTTTTCATACTCTTTTAAAATTTTGATAGTTAAATTTGCTGCTATATCACTTAATTTTTCAAACAACTCTTGAGAGTTTAATTTAGCTATATCAATGACGCTAAATGCCAATATATCGCCACTATCTAGCCCCTCATCCATCTTCATAGCCGTTACGCCACTTAATCTATTTTGGTCTAAAATCGCTGATTGTATCGGCGACGCACCACGATAAGCTGGCAAGATAGAAGCGTGTAAATTCACGCAAGGTGCGATATTGAGAATTTCAACTGGCAAGATCTGCCCATAAGCTGCTACTATTATAATATCTGGATTTAGTGATTTTATATGCTCTTTGACTCCATCATCTTTGAGCGAATTTGGCTGATGGACTATACTCAAAAGGCCTAAATTTATAGCTGTTTTTTTCACATCGGGCGGGGTTAGTTCGCCACTTCTGCCTACTGGTTTGTCTGGTTGAGTGTAGATAGCTAATATATTAAATCCCTCTTTATAAATTTCGTCCAAAATTCTACTAGCATAGCTTGGAGTTCCCATAAATACGATATTTTTCATCTTTTACCTTTGAAAATTGTCCCGCCAATTTGGTTTGAGTTTAAAAGAAATTCCCTAGCTACTTTTAGATCAAATCCACTAGCTAAAAACATATCTTTGCCCTTTTTCATCAAAAAATCAGCCGCTAAGAGCTTTGTGGTGATGCCGCCTGTGCCGTGCTTGCTACCTGTGTAGCTAGTTTTATTTAACTCTTCATCACTTAAAACAGTGACTAAATGGCGGATTGTTGCGCTCTTATCTAGGCTTGGATCAGCTGTGTAATACCCATCTATATCGCTTAATATCACCAATAAATCAGCGTCAAAATAGTGTGCTACCGCACTTGAGAGCCTATCATTATCGCCATAAACTATCTCGCTAATTCCTGTGGCGTCATTTTCATTTATAATTGGTAAAATTTTATTTTCAAGCAAACCATTGATAACATTTTTGGCATGATTTGTGATTTTTCTAGAGTCAAAATCTCCTGCCGTAAGGAGAATTTGAGCTGCTAATTTATTATATTTTGATAATGTTTTAGAGTAAATTTCCATCAAATATGGTTGGCCTAAACTAGATAAAATTTGCTTATTTACCACGCTTGTCCTAGGTAGATTAAACTTCGTTTGCCCCGCACTAATCGCCCCACTACTAACTAATATCACCTCAAATTTATCACTCAATTCACTTAGAAATTTACAAAGATTATCTATCCTATTTTGATTAATCGAGCTCTCATCGCTTAAAACATGAGAGCCTACTTTTATCACCACTCTTTTCATCACTTATTGCCTTGAATTTAAAAATAAATTTTGTGATTATACTATTTTTGGCTTAAAAATTTGGTTAGAATAAAAGCAAAATTAGCTAACTCAAATAGACTTTTTAATTAGCTAATTTTTATTATACATATAAGAAAATATAATAAAATATTAAATTTAATTTGAATTTAAAAGCTCCAAAAGATTAAATTTAAGCTCTTTTAATCCCTCTCCTGTAGCGCTAGAAATAGGCAAAACAAAAAACGGCTTTTGGTGATTATACTCATAAATATCTTGTTTTTTATCAAATTCAAACTCACTCAAAAACTCTTCTATCCTCTCATCACTATCCACCGCCGCATCAAGGCGAGTTAAGGCTATGGCGTAATCTCTTTTGGCTAGATTTGGTGAGAATTTCAAAACTTCATTTTTAAGAGTTTCAAACTGCTCTTTAAGTGAGCGATAATTTGCTAAATCTATCATATAAAGCAAAATTTTTGTCCTCTCAATATGCTTTAAAAACTGCAATCCAAGCCCCTTGCCATCGCTAGCACCCTCTATGATCCCAGGGATATCAGCCATCACAAATCCACTAAATTCATCCACTTCTACAAGGCCTAATTTTGGTGTGAGGGTTGTGAATTCATAATTGGCAATTTGTGGTTTTGCGTTTGATATGCTTGAGATTAAAGTGGATTTACCGACATTTGGAAAGCCTACTAATCCAACATCAGCTATGAGTTTTAGCTCTAAACGGATATTTTTACTCTCGCCTTGAAGTCCTGGCTGAGCTTTTGATGGAGCTTGATTGACGCTTGTTTTGAAATGAACATTACCAAGTCCGCCTTTCCCACCTTTTAAAAATAACTCTTTTTGCCCTTGGATTGTCAAATCTAGCAATATATCACCACTATCATTATCATATACTACGGTGCCAGGCGGGACAATTAAATTTAGATTTTCACCCTTTTTGCCACTCATATTTCTAGGAAGTCCGGGTTGGCCATTTTGAGCTTTTAAGACTCTTTTGCCCTTATAGTTAGCTAAGGTGTGAGTGTTGTTATCAACTATGAAATATACATCACCGCCATTTCCGCCATCGCCGCCATCTGGCCCACCTAATAAAACATGCTTTTCACGGCGAAAACTAGCACACCCAGCGCCACCCTTGCCACTACTTACACTGAAATTTACGCTATCGATAAACATTTGGATATCCTTTATTTAAAGGCTATTAAGAGATAATAAAAAGAGAAAAGCCCCAAATTATGGGGCTTAGATTATGCAGCTGGATAGACAGAAACTTTTTTTCTATCTTTGTCTTTTCTTTCGAATTTCACAAAACCATCAACCAAAGCAAATATAGTATGATCTTTTCCCATACCTACATTGTTGCCTGGGTGAGTAGCCGTTCCTCTTTGGCGGATTATGATATTTCCAGCTCTTACAAACTCACCACCGAATTTTTTAACACCTAAGCGGCGACCTATACTATCACGGTTATTTTGGGTTGAACCCTGACCTTTCTTGTGTGCCATACTTTACTCTCCTTAGGCTTTTATACTTGTAACTTTTACACGAGTGTATTCTCTTCTAAAACCGCGTTTTAATTTCGAATCTTTTCTTCTGCGTTTTTTGTAGATAACAACTTTTTTGTCTTTACCTTCTCGTATAACTTCTAAAACAACTTTTGCACCACTCACAAACGGCGCACCTACCTTTAAACTGCCATCATTAACTGCTAAAACCTCGGTGATTTCAACAATTGATTTTGCTTCGGCTTCAAAATGATCTAAATTTAGGAAGTCGCCTTCGCTAACTTTATATTGTTTTGAGCCATGTTTGATAATCGCATACATCAAACTATCCTTTAAAATTTGGTAAGACCAAAAAGCACTCTTAAATAAAAAATTTATCAAAGAGATTTATGGAGCTATTTTGGATATTAGGGCGTGATTATACTAAATTTTTTATAAATTTTGACTAAATTTGGGATGAAATCTGAATTTCGCCTACCGATTTGGTAGGCTTTGAGATTATAGCTCTGGTTTTGGAGTAGCTTCTGTGCTTGCTGGGAATTGTGGATATACAATTTTTGGTTTTTCACCTGTTAGAGCATTTAAGAAGTTAATAATGCTTTTTGCTTCAGCATCGCTGATTTCGATACCTAATTGGACGCTTCCCATCTCTTTTACAGCTTCATCAAGTTTCCATATAGCGCCATTGTGGAAGTATGGAGCAGTTTCTGCTACATTTCTTAGAGTTGGAGTTTTGACCATACCATTTGCATCACCTTTAAAGTCGCCAATATTAGCAAATTTATATTTACCTGCTACTTCAAATGCTTGCATAGATCCACCTAGATTTACACCTGTGTGGCAAGTAACACAACCTTTATCAATGAAAGTTTGTAGGCCTTGTTTTTCAGCTTTGTTTAGAGCTTTTAAGTCGCCATTCATAAATTTATCAAATTTAGATGGAGTAAGAAGTGTTCTTTCAAAACTTGCGATCGCATCAGCGATATTGTCAAATGTAATACCATCTTTATATATTTTTTTAAATTCAGCCTGATACTCTGGAAGTGAGCCTATTCTCTCTACTGCAAGTGCTGCTGGAGTAGCCATCTCTGGTTCAGCTTCGATCGGGCCTTTGGCTTGATCTACTAAAGTCATAGCACGACCATCCCAAAATTGTGTTGTGTTTAACACTGAGTTATAGACTGTTGGGCTATTTAGATGGTGTGGATTTACCGTCCATTTGTGACCCACAGCAGCAGCGATACCATCAGTTCCGCCTAGACCTAGATTGTGGCAGGTATTACAGCTAATTATACCGCTTTTTGATAATCTTGGCTCAAAATATAGTTTTTTACCAAGTTCGGCTTTTGCTTTTGTAAATTTATTTGGTTGTACGCCTATCTCTTTTAGCATCTCATCTACTTGGGCTTGTGTAGTTGGAAGTGCTTTTAAACCAGCATCTTTAGCAGCTTTTAAAAGATCAGCATCACTAGCAGCAAATAAAGATGTAGCAACTAATACAGAACTTAAAAGTAATGTACTTTTCATAATGAAACTCCTTACAAAATTTGGTTTGCGATTGGAAATATAATAATTGAAAGTAAATAAAAAATAGCGAATTTAAGCTAAAAATACTCTTTAAGTATTAATTATTTTTATTAAATATAAATTTTACTTATTTTATTTAAGATAATATTAATCTTTTTTGATGATAAAATAGAGCTTGAAAGCTATTTAAAGATAAATCTATGTAATAAATATATAATCAAATTTTATATAAAAATTCTAAATCAAATTTAAAATTTGTGTTACCTAAGGTAATATTATGCTATTTTTAGGCTTTGGATTCTTAAAAATTTGATAATAGATTGTGATTTTTGTTTAAAATTCGCCCATATAATTGCGATTTATATATGATAAGGATATAGAATGAAAAAGATATTTGTAAGCTCAATTCTAAGCTCTAGCTTGCTCTTTGGCGCTTTAAGCGAGTCTGAAATTTTAGAGATTTTTAAAGGAGATAATAGCCAATTAAAATACTCAATCGACTCACGCAAAAATATACCAAACACAAATTTCGAAGAGATCAAAATCAAAATAAGCGATGGCAAAAATAGTGCTTATAGCGCACTTTATAGCGATGGAGAGTATATCTTTCCTGATATTATAGATATCAAAAACAAATTTAGCTACCTAGCAAATTTCGAAAACGAACAAAACAAAATAGCCCTAAAAGAGGCCGCAAAATCCCTTGGCAAAGTGATAAAATCACTACCAAAAAATAGCATTATAACAATAGGAGATGATAAAAATAAAGAGACAAAATATCTATTTACAGACCCTGATTGTCCATTTTGTCGTCAGGATTTAGAATTGATAGAAAATAAGCTTGAAAAATCAAATTTAAAAGTCATTCTAGCCCCAGTCTCATCGCATGGAATTCCAGCAATTAAAAAATCTATAGCCATTTTAAACGAAGCCAAAAATGCCAAAGATGATGCCACTAAAATAGCAATTTTAAGAAAATATTTCTCTATAGATACAAAAGAGCCAACAGATATAAGTGATAAGAAAATTAGTGAATTTAAATCTCAAGTAGATAGGATTTTTGCCACTGGTGCTGTGCGTGGAGTGCCTACGCTTATAGATGCTAAGGATTTGGGATTATGATAAATAATCTAGCTATCATCACAGCAAGAGGCGGCTCGAAGCGAATTCCACGCAAAAATATCAAAGAATTTATGGGAAAACCTATGATAGCTTATGCTATACAAGCTTGTCAAAACTCAAATATCTTTGATGAGATTATGGTCTCAACAGATGATGATGAGATTGCTAATATAGCTCGAAATTTAGGCGCTAAAGTGCCTTTTATGCGCTCAAGAAAAAACTCTGATGACTACGCTACTACTAATGATGTTTTAGTAGAGGTGATCGGTGAGTATAAAAATCTTGGGATTGAACCAAGTGTGATATGCTGTGTGTATCCTTGTGTGCCGTTTTTAGATGGTGGTATCTTGCGTGATGCGTATGATAAGTTTATATCTAGTGGCGCTGATGGACTGACGCCGGTGGTGAAATTTAGCTTTCCAATTCAAAGGGCGTTTAGAATTGTAGATGGAATTTTACAATACAATGAACCACAAAACGCCACAAAAAGAAGCCAGGATTTAGAGCCTATGTATCACGATGCGGGGATGTTTTATTTCCATAAAACTTCAAGGCTAAATAGCAACAATATAATACCATATATAATAGATGAATCCCTAGCTCAAGATATCGATACAATGGATGATTGGAATATGGCACAGATTAAATTTAAGGTCAAAAATGAGTTATAAAATTGGTTTAAAACTTTGGAGTTTAAATGAAAATTATATATCACCAGCAAGAGAGCTTTTTGAGCTTGGGGTGTATAATTATATCGAGCTTTATGCGGTGCCAAATAGCCTTAATATGATATCAAAATGGAAAAGCCTAGCCAAAGATTGCGGGGTTAAATTCGCCATCCATGCTCCGCATTTTGGCAGTGGGCTTGACTTTTCTAATCCTAATAAACTCAATGATAATTTAAATTTATGCGAAGAGGTAAAAGTATATCAAAATGAGCTTGAAGCCCTATATACCATCTTTCATCCAGGAATTGGTGGCAAACTCAAAGAGAGTATAAGACAGATGAAAATGATCAAAAATCTCAAATTTGCTATAGAAAATAAACCATATATAGTCCCCATTGATAGCTATAACAACGCATTTTGCGTAGGTAGCACATACGAAGATATCAAAGAGATTTTAAGCGAAGTTGGGTGTGATTTTTGCCTTGATGCGGGGCATGCTCTGTGTAGTGCGAACTATCAAGGGCTAAATCCATATGATTATATAACCAAATTCAATACCCTAAAACCTACAATTTATCACATAAGCGACAATGACCAAGAGGCTAAATTTGACGCTCATTTACACTTTGGTGATGGCAGTATCGATATAGCTAGGATTGTATCAATCTTGCGTGGGGGCGAGTTTTTGGCTATTGAGACTATTAAAGATAGTAAAGAAAATTTAGATGATTTTATCAAAGATTCAAATTATTTAAAAGATATTATCTCAAAATTTATAATCTAATATTAGATTTGATAATAATTCTTAAGATTGTTAATTATATGTAATTTATTTAATTATAATATCAAATTTAAGCTATAAATCTCCTATTTTTATAATTTTATTTTAAAGTTATTTTGAGTATAATTATCAAAATTTTTGGAGATTTTAATGGAATTTTTAAAAGAATATATAGATTACATAATCTTTGCTACGCTTGGTATTATGGCGTTTGTGGCTTGCTGGTGCGTTATAGAGAGAGTTCTGTTTTTAAGGCGAGTTGATTTTGATAACTATTCTAATCAAACCGAATTAGATAACGCCCTAAGCTACAATCTCACTACTCTATATATAATCTACTCAAATGCCCCATATGTCGGACTTTTAGGTACTGTTATTGGCATTATGATTAGCTTTTATGATATGAGTATTTCAGCTACTATTGATGTTAAAAGTGTGGTTTTGGGTCTTTCGTTAGCGCTTAAAGCAACTGCGCTTGGACTATTAGTAGCAATTCCTAGCTTGATAGCTTATAACTATCTTTTGCGAGGTGTGAATTTGATATCTAGCAAATATCAAAATAGGATAGAATCTTGATTAAATTACCTAAAAACGAAGGGCTAAATATCATCCCATTTATCGATATTATCTTAGTTGTCTTAGCGATGGTTTTGAGTATCTCAACCTTTATCGCAAGTGGTAAAATCAAAGTAGATTTGCCAAGTGCTAGCTCTGCTAAACCGCTTGAGTCTAAGGAGAAATTAACCATCATAATAGACCAAGATGACAAATTTTATCTTGATGATACACAAATTAGCATTGATGAGCTAAGCAGTAAAATATCAATCACGCCAAAAGATACAATAGTAGAGCTAAAAAGCGATAAAGAGGCGAGATTTGATAGTTTTGTCAAAGTCATAGATATATTAAAATTAAATCATCACGAAAATTTCGCTATCATCACAGAAAGGGCACAATGATAAGATATATCTCAAATTCAACCAAAACACAATCATTTTGTCTAACTACTATATTGTTTTTGCCGTTTCTTTGGCTTGGGTTAAATGTATTAAAGCCCATTACTCCATCTATTAGCAATGATAGTAGCATATCTTTAAGCCAGATTATCCAAGCCCCATCCAAACAAGCCAGTCCCGCCCCAACTCACAATATCGAGCCTATAATAGAGCCAATTGCTAAGCCACTTGAAGCAATCAAAAAGCCACCAATAAAAAAGCCAAGACACAGACCAAAACCAGCTATAAAACCAGCTACGAAGCCGATACCAGAGCAAGTAGCACAGATGGCTACTACAAATGCTAACTCTCAAGCCCCTTTGGCTCAAGTTAATTCAGCCGAGCAAATAGAGAGCTTTAATATCTCAAATTCAACCAATCATCCATTCTTAGCTGCGATAAAATCGGCAATTGATAAAGAGCATAGATACCCTAGAATGGCTAGAAAATTAAGACAGCAAGGCGAAGTTGTGGTGAAATTCACATGGACTAAGGATATGAAGCTTAAATTTCTTAAAATTATAAAAGGCTCACCATATGAGATATTAAACGACGCCGCATTAACCACTATTTTAGATGCGTCAAAGCACTTTCCAAAATATGATAAAACCATTGAAATTCAAATTCCATTAGTCTATAAAATATCATAATTTCACCCCTAAACTCCCATCCAAATAGCCAAAAATCAAAATACCATTTAAATTTGGTATTATTTTGGCTTACAAGCTATAATTTTGGATTTTTTGGATAAAATCTATAAAATTAAATTTGGAGTTGATATGAATCCATTTGTCATAGCTGAAATGTCAGCAAACCACTGCGGTGATAAGAATTTAGCCTTTAAAATCATAAAAGCCGCTAAAGATGCAGGTGCCGATGCTATCAAAGTTCAAACCTACACCGCCGATACCATCACGATTGATTCTAGGGATGAGATTTTCATGACTAGAGATGATGAGCTTTGGGCTGGGCAGAGCCTGTATGAGCTTTATCAAAAGGCCTATACCCCTTGGGAGTGGCAAGGCGAGCTTAAAGCTTATGCTGATGAGATTGGGATTGAGTTTTTTAGCACGCCATTTGATTTTAGTGCTGTTGATTTTTTAGAAAGTATCAATGTAAATAGGTATAAAATAGCCTCATTTGAAGCGATGGATTATCCATTAATCCGCTACGCAGCAAAGCATAAAAAGCCTATGATTATCTCAACTGGGGTATCTGAAATTGAAGAAATTTATGAAGCAATTGAAGCTTGTAAAAGTGTCGGAAACAATGATATAACCATTCTTAAATGCACTTCTGATTATCCGGCTAAAATAGAAGATATGAATATCGCTACAATTGCTGATATGGTATCTAGATTTAGCCCACTTGGCGTTAAAGTTGGTCTAAGCGATCACTCAATGAGCCTAGAGGTGCCAATTTGCGCTGTGGCACTAGGTGCTAGTGTGATAGAAAAGCACTTCACACTTGATAGAGCCTTAGGCGGTGAAGATAGCGGATTTTCTCTTAATTATGATGAGTTTAGCGCCATGGCAAAAGCAGTCAAAAATGCCTATAAGGCTCTAGGCAAGGTAGATTATAGCTTTGATGAGAAAAATCGCAAATATGCTAGATCGCTTTTTGTAACAAAAGATATTAAAAAAGGGGAAATTTTAACCCCGCAAAATATCCGCTCCATCCGCCCTGCCCAAGGTCTTCATCCTAAATATTATGATGAAGTTATAGGCAAAAAAGCCTCAAAAGATCTGAAATTTGCCAAGCCATTAGAATTTAGCGATTTTGAATAGATGAAAAAAGTATATATAATAGCTGAAGCTGGAGTAAATCACAATGGTGATTTGGATATGGCTAAGGCTTTGATACAAAAGGCCTATGAGGCTGGGGCTGATGCGGTGAAATTTCAAACTTTTAAAGCTAAAAATTTAGCTAGTAAAACCGCTTTAAAAGCTAATTACCAAAAGCAAACAACAGATATAAACCAAAGTCAATATGAGATGTTAAAGGCTCTTGAATTGAGCTTTAATGACCATATAGAGCTAATCAAGCATGCTAAGAAATTTGGGATTGAGTTTTTATCTACGGCTTTTGATATAGATTCAGCTAATATGCTCTATGAGCTTGGGGTTAAAACCTTTAAAATTCCAAGTGGGGAGATTACGAATTTGCCCCTACTTCGCACCATAGCTAAATTCCAAAAACCTATAATTCTCTCAACAGGCATGGCGACAATGAGCGAGATAGACTCAGCTTTAGGCATTTTAAAGCAATATACAAAGCTAGAAAATATCACAATCTTACACGCAAATACGCAGTATCCAACCCCATTTTGTGATGTAAATTTAAAAGCGATGAATAGCATTGGGGCGGAATTTGGGGTTAAATTTGGTTATAGTGATCACACATTGGGGATCTATGTGCCTATTGCGGCTGTGGCATTGGGTGCTAGTGTGATAGAAAAGCACTTCACACTTGATAAAAGCCTAAATGGCCCAGATCACAAAGCTAGTTTAGAACCAAATGAGCTAAAAATGATGGTAGAAGGGATTAGAGCTATAGAGATAGCTTTAGGTGATGGCATTAAGCGTCCAAGCCCAAGTGAAATAGAGAATATAAATATCGCTAGAAAATCCATAGTAGCAAAGTGCGATATCAAAAAAGGCGAAATTCTAAACGAACAAAATATCACCACCAAAAGAGCCACACCACCTGGTATAAGTCCGATGAAATGGGATGAAATCATAGGTCAAGTAGCTAAAAAAGATTATAAAGAAGATGAGATAATATGAGAAAAATTTGTGTAATTACAGGCTCAAGAGCGGAGTATGGACTCCTATATTGGCTCATTAAAGAGCTTAGCATTAATGATAGTTTTCAACTACAATTAGTAGTCACAGGTAGCCACTTAAGGAGCGAATATGGCAATACATATTTAGAAATTCAAAATGAATTTAACATAGATAAAAAAGTAGATATATTAAACTTCTCCAACAACGCCCTAGGCGTGTGTAAATCAATGGGCGAAGCAATTAGTAAGATTGGTAAAGCTCTAAATGAGCTTAGCCCTGATATTGTGGTTGTCTTAGGTGATAGATATGAGATATTTTGTGCGGCAGCGGCGGCTTTGGTGATAGGAATTCCTATAGCGCATATTCACGGCGGTGAGCTAAGTGCTGGGGCGATAGATGAGGCATTTAGGCATAGCATCACTAAAATGGCCAATATACATTTTACCGCTGCTAAAGAGTATGCTAAAAGGGTGGCTCAACTAGGCGAAGATCCAAAATTTATATTTAATGTAGGTGGGATGGGGATTGAGAATATCAAAAGATTAAAGCTTTTAAGCAAAAAGAAATTTCAAGAGTCAATTAAATTTAAATTAAATAAGAAAAATATCTTAGTTACATATCATCCACTCACCACAAAAAAAGATAGCAAAGCTGATTTTAAAGAGATTTTAAAAGCTATTAGCGAACTAAAAGATACAAATATCATCTTCACAAAAGCCAATAGCGATGCTGGTGGATTGGAGATAAATAAGATGATAGATGAGTATGTCAAATCTCACGCAAATTGCGTTGTATTTGCCTCTTTGGGGAGTTTGAGATATTTGAGTGCTTTAAAATTCGTAGATATAATCTTAGGCAATAGCTCTAGTGGGCTCTTAGAAGCCCCAAGTTTAGGCGTGGCAACCATCAATGTAGGCAGTAGGCAAGATGGTAGATTAAAGGCTTTAAGCGTGATCGATACTAAGCCTATAAAATCTCAAATTTTAAAAGCGATAAAACTAGCCTACACACCAAAATTCCAAAAAATTATCCAAAAAAAGCAAAATCCATATGGCAACTCCAAACCTAGCAAAGCGATAATAAAAGTGTTAAAAAATATAAATTTAAAAGATATAAGAGTGAAAAAATTCAAGGATATAATATGAAAAATTGGGGGGGGGTATTGCGTGAAAAGGGCTACAATATGGATATAAATACTATAAAATTAAGCCCATCAAGCTCAATTAAAGAAGCCTTAAAAATCATAAATAACGGCGCTTTACAGATGGCCTTAGTCGTTAGTGATGATGGAGTTTTACTAGGGACTATAAGCGATGGCGATATAAGGCGTGGATTGCTAAATTCCATGGAGCTTGAAAGTAGCATTGAGAGCTTGTATTATCGCACGCCGATAGTATCTAGCTCATTTGAAATTCCAGCATCCATCATCGCAAAAGCCAAAGCCAAAAATATCCGCTACATACCGATTGTGGATCAAAATGGCATAGCCATAGCGATAAAAAATCTCTATGAATCCAAACAGATAAAGCCAAATCAAGTAGTATTAATGGCAGGTGGGCTAGGTATGCGACTTCGCCCACTCACTAGCAAAATCCCAAAACCAATGCTCCATGTAGGCCCAAAGCCGATTTTACAAACAATAATCGAGAGCTTTAACTCTTATGGATATATAAATTTTACTATCTGCGTTAATTATAGATCTGAGATTATCAAAGAGTATTTTGGTAATGGCGATAAATTTGGGATAAATATCCGCTATATTCACGAGAGTAAGCGACTAGGCACGGCTGGAGCGTTAAGCCTCATTGATGGGTTAGAAGATGAGTTTTTTGTGATGAATGCTGATCTGCTAACTAATGCTGATTTTAGCAAACTTCACGACTATCACAATGCCCATAAATCCATGGCTACAATGTGCGTGCGAGAGTATGAGATGCAAGTGCCTTATGGGGTTGTAAATTTAGATGATAACACCATCAAATCAATCACAGAAAAGCCAAAATCCAAATTTCACATAGCAGCTGGAATCTATATGCTAAATCCGCAAATTCTAAATTTAATAGACAAAAATAGCTATCTTGATATGCCTGATCTCTTTAATCATTTAGCCGCCAAAGGCTATAAACCAAAGGCCTATCCAATTAGCGAAAAGTGGCTAGATATCGGTAGAATCGAAGAGTATAACACCGCAAATGAAATTTACAATGAGTTTTTCTCATGAGAGCACTCATCATCTCCATGGGCTCAATCGGCCGTAGGCACTATGAAGTCTTAAATCAAATTGGTATAAAAGCTGACGCCGTATCATCGCAAAATTTAGAAAATATTAAAATTTATAAAGATCTAAATCAAGTGGATTTAAACTCTTATGACTACTTCATCATCGCTTCTGCGACGCATTTACACTATGAGCATTTAAGCTACATTGACTCAAAAGTGCATGGCAAAATCATACTTTGCGAGAAACCATTATTTGATAAATTCCAAAATTTCAGCCCAAATAACCAAATTTTAATCGGCTATAATCTTAGATTTCACCCTTTAATATTAAAACTTAAAGATATGTTAAAAAATCAAAACATCCTATCTATCGAAGCTCGTTGCGGCCAATACCTGCCAACTTGGCGTAAAATGGATTACACCAAATCATATAGCGCTGATAAAGAGTGTGGTGGTGGGGTTTTATTAGATCTTAGTCATGAGATTGACTATATAAGTTTTTTATCTGATACAAGCCTAAAACTCATCAAAGCTATCCAAGCCAAAATATCAAATTTAAATATCACAAGCGATGATATATCGATGATTTTAGCCTACTGCGATAGAGCCTTGGTCAATATCTCTTTAAATTATCTAAGCAAAACTCCATATCGCCAAATTTTAATTGAAACAGATGATAATACTTTTGAACTAAATCTTATAACAAACCAGCTTAAAATCAGTGATATAAGCGGATCAACTACCACAATAAATGAGCCAAATTTAGATAGAAATTCCATATTTATCGCTATGCACGCTGATGCTTTGGGCGAGCAAAAATATATATGTAAATTGAGTGAAGCCCTAAATACAATGAGATTAATAGACCAAATTCAAAAGGACAATATATGAGCAAAATACTATGTACCATCTGTGCTAGAGGTGGTAGCAAAGGGGTCAAAAACAAAAATATCCGCCAAATTGCTGGTCTTCCGCTAATTGCTCACACGATAAATCAAGCTAAGGAGTGTGGCTTGTTTGAACATATTGTAATTAGCACCGATAGCGATGAGATAGCTAGTGTGGCTATAAAATATGGTGGCGAAGTCTTTTTCAAGCGAGAATCAAGCTTAGCTAGCGATAGCGCCGGCAAGATCCCTGCTATCCGTGATGCTCTCATTAGATCCCAAGAGCATTATGGGTGCGAATTTGCTTATATAATAGACCTTGATGCCACTTCACCACTTCGATTAGCTAGTGATATCAATAGAGCTTTTAAGCAGTTTATAGATGATGATAATGATATCCTAATCACAGCCGCACCAAGTCGCCGTAGCCCATACTTTAACCTAATAGAGAGGCAAATTGATGGCACAATAAATTTAAGCAAACCACTCCCAAATGCGATTTTACGCAGACAAGACGCACCGCAAACCTATGATATGAACGCATCAATTTATATATGGAAATCTCAAATTCTATTAACAACCGATACTCTATTTATACCAAAAACTGGCCTATATATAATGCCTCAAAATCGTAGCATTGATATAGATGATGAGCTAGATTTTATGATTGTAGAGCAAATTTTAAGGAGTCAAAATGCTTAAAGATAAAGTAGTAGTAATAATAGGTGGCTCAGGACTAATCGGCAAAGCCCTTGTAAGTGCCACTATCCAAAATCACGCCACAACAATCAACGCCGATATATCCAAACCAAATTTAGAACAAAAATGCGATTTCATAAGCACAGATATCACAAGCCAAAACTCACTAGATAATCTAATAGAGCAAACTAGTCAAAAATATGGTAAAATCGATGCTGTAGTCAATGCTGCCTATCCTAGGACAAAGAGCTTTTCAAACCACTTTTTTGATGTGGATTATGAGGATTTTTGTCTAAATACAAATTTACAGCTTGGTGGGGCGTTTTTGGTGATGCAAAGATTTGCTAAATACTTCAAAACTCAAGGATATGGCAATATAATCACACTCTCATCCATCCAAGGCGTGGTCGCTCCTAAATTCCAAACCTACAAAGGCACGCAAATGAGCTCACCAGTAGCTTATAGCGCTATAAAAGCAGGCGTAATCCACCTAAGTCGCTACCTAGCCAAATACCTAAAAGGGGCTAATATCAGAGTCAATTGTATAAGCCCGGGTGGAATTTTGGATAATCAAAATGAGCTATTCTTAAACCAATATAAAGAAGTTTGCCTAAATAAAGGAATGCTAGATCCTAGCGATATTTGCGGGGCTTTGATATTTTTGCTTAGTGATTATAGCGAGTTTATCAATGGGCAAAATATCATAGTTGATGATGGATTTTGCTTATAAAGCTTAAATTAGTTATAATTAAACAAATTTTTAAAGGAGAAAAATGGATAATTCACTATCAGCATACATTACAAAGTATGATACACAAGGCTACGGCTTAGAGTTTCCTGATGGGCATGTTATTAGATTTTATGAGAGAATTTTAAATTTCGCTCTTCATAAAACTAGTGGAAACTTACTAGATTTTGGTTGTGGAAATGGAATTCACTCCAAATATTTCGCTAAACGATCAGGGGGGGGGTATAAGGCCTTTTGGCATTGATATCGTGCCAAGCTTAAAAGAAATTTGGCATAATGATCCCCATATAGATCAAGATAATTTTCATATAATCGAGCCAAATAGCTCATTTTCTCATCTATTTAACCAAAAGATGGACTTCATCTTTGCTAATCAAAGTTTATATTATCTTAGCAAAGATCACTTTGAAACTACCATAAAAGAGCTTTATGATATCTGTAATGATGGTGCCATAATCTTTGCTACAATGATGGCAAATGAGTGCTATGATATGTATCAAAAATCCACCCCACTACCAAATGGCTTAACCCATATCCAAGGCACTCCCACAGGTAGAATGAGCGAGGACTCATATATTAAATTTACTAAGGATATAGAGCAGTTAAAAGATGATTTTAAGCTATTTGAGCCACTATATTTTGGTGATTATACGCCGATTAATCTATATAATTTTGAAGGTAGCTCAAGGCATTTTATATTTATTGGTAAAAAAAATTAAGATAAATCTCTCTAAATTTGCTAAATTCATAGCAAATTTAGAGACAATAAGAAATTTATTTGAGTTGCTCTAAGCGCTCTTTTTTGGTGCCGATTTCTGTGATTTGGACACCGAAGTTACCATCTACAATCACCACTTCGCCAAGGGCGACTGGCTTATCACCTATTAAGACTTCAAGCGGATCATTTGCTAGCTGATTTAGCTCAATAACAGAGCCAATATCCATAGATAATACATCTTTTAATAGCATTTTTTTAGATCCTATGCGCACCCTAATCGGTAGCCTTACATCCATAATTAGCCCGATATTTCTAATCTCATCGCTTAGATCGTGCTTTTGCTCTGATTTATTCTCTTTTTGGTTTGAAGATTCTGTTTTATGAAAGTATTTATAAAACGCAAAATCAATACAAACCCCCATCATCTCGCTTAAATTCGCTATGCCAACTTGATACAAAAACATCTTTTCAAATGAGGTAAAATCCAAAATTTGATTCTCATCGATATACTTAACTGCGTTGATAGTGAAATTTATCTTTGGCATATCCTTAGCCGCACCAAGGCTAGTTGTGATAGCACTTAGCAAATTCGAAAATATCTCTTTTGTAGCATCTAGCTCATCATCACCGATTACTACATTGCCTGTTGGCTCTTCTTCGCCTAGCATCAAGTCATTTATCGCAGTCAGCAAAAGTGGAGAAGCTACGATATTCATCTTGCCATTTATATCGCCACTTAGAGCTATATTAGCTATCACAGCTGGAGTTTTAATACCATTTTGCGTTGGGGCGTCGTATTCAGCTGGATCTGATATCTGCGGCGTAGCACCTGTTAATCCCTCTATTGTCGCACTCAATTCATTTTTGAAAATCTCAAAAAATCTAATCATCGTAGTCATCCTCTTCTTCGTTATCTTCGTCGCTATCTTCTTCAGGCTCATTATATGCCATTAATTTAGCTTTTCTATCCTCTTCATATTGTTCTAAGATCGCTTTTATCTCATCTCTATCAGTTTTGATAAGCTCTTCTAATTTAATAGATTTGCTAAAGCGATGAATTCCAATCTGGGCTAAGAATACCTCTTTTTTATCTATACAGACTATGGCTTTGTCATCGGCATTGCGATCAAGCCTTAATATATCGCCAACTTCTAAATTCAAAAACTCACTCACACTAATCACAGTCTTACCCAAAATCGCCTCATATAACACCTCAGCACGACCAATTAAGGTTTTAAGCTCTTTGTTACGGCTCTTTTTCGCACTGGTTTCGCCAAGCATAATATCACGATTAGCAAGGCGACTTAAAATCGGCTCAAGATAGATAACTGGATAGCATAAATTTATCATTCCGCTTGAGTTTCCGATGATAATCTCCATAACAACCATAATGACAATCTCATTTTGGCTAACGATTTGGACGACATTTGGGCTAGACTCTTTGGCTTCGACATTTGGATACATATCTGTAATCATCGACCACGACTCTTTAAGCCGTTGCATAATAATACGCAAAATCGCATCCAAAAGATTAACCTCAATATCAGTTAGCTCTCTATTATTACTATCAAATCCATCGCCATTGCCACCAAGAAGTCTATCTATCATAGGAAATGCGATACTAGGATTGATCTCTAAGACGCAGTTTCCATCAAGTGGCTTGATAGAAAATACATTAAAGCTAGTTGGACTTGGCAAACTCATCAAAAACTCACCATAAGTCATCTGATCAACCGAGTGAAGCCTAATCTCAACGATGCTACGCATAATGCTTGAAATTTGCGATGCTAGATTTCTAGCTAATTTATCATGTATCCCCTTAACTGCTCTTAACTGCTCTTTACTAACCCTATTTGGGCGTTTAAAGTCATATATAACAACCTGTTTAGGCTCTTCTATGTGCTCTGGGATATCAGCACTCTGCCCATCTCCATCATCATCTACAACTTGTAAAAGCGCATCTATCTCCTCTTGACTTAAAATATCTGCCATTAAAAGCCTAGCCTTTCTCTAATTTTGGTTATAAGTCTTTTGTGAATTTGACTAATCCTAGACTCTGTTATATTTAAAATTTCACTTATCTCTTTTAAGCTCAACTCTTCATAATAATATAGCTGGATTATCATCTGGTCACGCTCACTAAATTCATTTAAAATCAATTTAATATGCTCTATTAGCTCATCTTTTTCTATCTGTGCTTCTGTATTATACTCACTTAATAACTCATATTGATCTTCTAAACGCAAAACAGATGCTATATCGCTTAAATTCCTAGCCTCTTTGATCTTGCTTATATCCTCATTTAAGGCCTTAGCAAGATACTCATCGCTTGGTTCGCTCTGATGTCTATTATAGTATTCATCTACTAAACGATCTATATCTTTGACTAATTTACGGCTATTTCTACTTATACTATCAAGAGTGCGAAGGTAATCTAACATCGAGCCATAGACCCTTTGCTTGACATAACCCCAAAAATTATCATTTTGACTCTTGTCATAGCTATGACTTAGCCTTACCATAGCTTCGCTCCCTACGCTGATTAGATCGCTAACTTCTACCGAGCTAGGCAAACGGGATTTAAGCCTATAAGCCATAGCTTTTAGAGCTGGCATATAGGCAATTACTAAATCATCTTGCTCTTTTTTAATTTGAGATTTATATATATCAAGCTGCTTTTGCTTTGCGTAGTTCATGCTTTTTACCTGATTTTTTGAGCTTTTGGTCTAAGTGTAAAACAATACTATCAAGCTTACGCTCTCTAATAGCAAGCTCTGTAATGAGATAATCATTTATCTCTTCGTGGTGCTCTTTGTTAAATATCTTTAGACCAATCTTTTTGGCATCTATATAGTTCATAACCACAATATGGATGATAATATAGAAAAAAAATGTGATAAGCAAGGTATAAACAACAATCTCTACAGGATCTTCGATCTTAAGAATAACAAACATAAGACCTACGAAAAATCCACACACTGTAAAAAATGCTATATAATTATCTGCTCTCACAAAATTCCTTTAAAACTGCTCTACTAAACGCTTGAAAAAGCCAGCAAAACTTCTATCTTCGCTAGTATCAAGCACTTTTCGTTCCAATTTCTCAAGTAGATTATTTGCCGCTTTTTTAAGCTGAATTGTAGCTAGAGAGTGCGGCGCATCAGTGGTAAATAATGCTCTTTGCTTAATGCTCTTTGATACAACCTTATCACTTGGCAACCAACCTAAAAGGCTTAAATTTAGATTATGAGTGATGTTTTTGTCAGCTACTATTTTGATAGTTTGGAATATCTTTTGCGCTTCATCTTCGTTTCTTGTTTGATTAATTAGCATAAAAACATCGCTTTTTGTTTTAGAAATAACTTTAATTGTAGCATAAGCGTCAGTTATCGCCGCTGGATCAGGCACAGTAACTACTATAATCTCATCACACGCTTCTAAAAATACTTGAGTACTAGAGCCAATCCCTGCTCCTGTATCTATAATCACAAAATCAACATCTTTTAAAATTGATGCTTGATTTAAAAACTTCTCATATAAAAATTGATCATTAAATTTAAAAATTTCATCTCCGCTCTCACCTGGAATTAGTGTTAAATTTGGCTTAACTTTGATCAATATATCTTCAAGCGGACATTCGCCTTTTAACACATCTAGCATATTTTTATTGATTTTAACATTTAACAAAACATCTAAATTCGCTAGCCCAATATCAGCATCAAATAGCACTATTTTATATCCACTAGATGCTAAAAGATTAGCCAAATTCGCACTTACTGTGGATTTGCCTACTCCGCCTTTTCCGCTAGTGATGGCTATAAAATGGGTTGATTTTTTGATCTTTTGAGCTATCATTAACTCTCTTAATTTATCTGCTTGATCCATCACTCATCTCCTTTAAATCCATCTAAAACACAACCAACCAAAAACTCGCTTTTAGCCTCCATAATATCATCAGGGACATTTTGCCCAGTTGAAAAGAAGCTAACAGGCACGCCCGTTTCATAAATAAGAGAGAATATATTGCCAAATATCTTAGTTTCATCAAATTTAGTAATAATCAAAGTATCAATATCCAAAGATGAAAAGTTATTATAAATCTCCAATAAATCATCGATTTTTGACCCAGCTGATACCACTAAACTCACATCAATCTTACTACCGCACTCTTTTAAAAATGTATGAAGTCGCACCAACTTCTCTCTATCATATTGACTACTTCCCATCGTATCAACTAAGATTAAATCGCAATTTGATAAGCTCTTAATAGCTGATCTAAAATCCTCAGGCTCAATCGCGTCAAGTATCGGTATATTCATAATCTTAGCATATTGAAACAGCTGCTCAACCGCCCCAAGCCTATATGTATCAAGGGTTATAATCCCTGTTTTATATCTGATCTGATCGCCATGAGCAAATTTATAAGCTAGTTTTGAAAGGGTCGTAGTCTTGCCTACGCCAGTAGGGCCTACTAGCATCATAATTCTTTGCTTTTTATTATCAAAGCTCTCACTTCTACAAGGTAGCATATTGCGCAAAAGTGAGTAAAAATATCGCTTTACCGTGGTTGGATTGCTCTTCATAGATGATGGCATATTTTCGATTGTGGCTTGCATTATGCCTTTTAAATGCTCGCTTTTCATCCCGCTTTGCTTAGCTAGTTTATATATAGTAGCAAATTCAGGTGGAATAATGATATCATCACGATTTTCAGACCTATCATCCCATATCATATCAGCTATCATAGAGATTTTTTGGTTGAGTTTATTAACCTCTTTTGCTACTTCATCTATCTTTTTATCATATTCTAAGCCCTTATCGCTCGTCTCGTTGCTAACACCTGCAACCTTGCTAATCTCCTTAGCAGCTTGTGAGATATTAAGCAAGATATCGTTGCTATCTTTTTTGGGTTGTTCTATTGGGTTGTTATTTTGATTAAATTTATTTGGCTCTGGGGGTTGATTTGAGCTTAGTGTATAGGCTGCGATCTGCTTTTGAATTTGATTGATTTGAGCTTGCTTGCCCTTTTCATCGGTGCTTTTTGGTGGTTGATTCTCTTCTACACTTACTAAAATCTCATATAGAGGTTTTTTGTTTAAGGTTTTAGGCTGAATTTGCTTAGTAGTTACTAGCATAGCACTCTCGCCACACTCCTCTTTGGCCTTTTTTAGTGCTTCTATCGCACTCTCTCCTGTAAAAGTCTTTAAAACTGTAGCCATCATACTCCTTTCATAAGACCCAATGGGATAAATACACTCGCCCTGCTATTAGCCCCTGGATGTGGCAAGGTTAAAATCTTATTATTATAACTCTTAGCACTAAAATATAGTATATCCAAGTCCAAAGTTCTTGGCGAATTTCTAAACTCCCTAGTGCGTTTAAATCTCTTTTCAAAATGCTGCATAATCCTTAAAATTTCTTTAGCGTATAAAGAAGTTTTAAGGATTATAACAGCATTTATATAATCCCTACTAACATACCCAAATGCCTTATTTACTAGCATTGGTGAGCTTTGAATGATAGCAAATCTCCTATCTTTTAAAATCAAATTTAAAAATCTATCAAATATCTTTGCTGTGTTACCGATATTGCCACCAAGACCGATTATAGCGGTATATTTGTGCGGGGCTTGTGGGTTAAATTCATTAGGAAAATACCTACTCCTAAGCAACATCCTAGCCCCATCAACGCAAATTCTATCCATCAAAGCACTTCACACCCATCATTAGTCACTACTACGACATCTTCTATTCTTATGCCAAATTCATTCTCTATATAAATTCCTGGCTCAACGCTAAATACCATCCCTGGTTCTATGATAGTTGTGCTTTTAGGGCTGATTATCGGAAACTCATGTATATCAAGCCCAACCCCATGCCCTGTAGAGTGAAAAAAGCACTCCCCATAGCCATTTTTAGCTATAAAATCCCTAGCCGCTGCGTCTATATCGCACGCCCTAACTCCTGGTTTGACTGCTTTGATAGCTAAATTTTGCGCTTCTTTTACTATTTGATAAATTTCATTTTGTTTTGAATTTGAAAATTTCTGCTCTTTTGTAAATTTAAATCCATCTTTAAATTCCGCCGTTCTAGTGCGATCTGAGCAATATCTTTGATACTTCACCCCAGCATCTACTAGCAATAAATCACCGATTTTGATCCGCTCATCAAGTGGCAAAGCGTGAGCCTTAGCCGCATTAGCGTTTATAGCGGTGATAGGAGTAAAACTAAGAGCTAAATTCCCACCATCTCTAAATATATTTTCAGCCTTGAAATTTATCGTTTTTTCGCTCATTCCACTACTTATTGCCTGCGATAACTCATCAAATTTACTAGCTCCAAGTCTTGCTGCTTCTTTTAAAATTTCAATCTCTAAGCTACTTTTTATCTGCCTTTTTAGCTTAGAAAATTCATTTTTAGCTATGAAATTTATATGCAAATCACGACTAAGATTTACAAAATCAAAATAGCTAAAATCGCTTGGATTATAGATCATATCACGCACCCCAAGACTTCTTAGTAGCAATCTTGCGCTTTTGATAATATCTCTTGACTCGATCACTTCGCTATTTAATATAACACTTCTAGCCTCAATCGCATATCTAGAATCTGTTATGAAAAATCCCCTATTTTGGAATTTAATAAAAATCTCATTATCACAGCTATAACCGCACTCGAAATATACGGCATTTTCATCTTTTAAGATATAATTAAGCATTTTGAGAAGCTGACTCCATACGCTTTAATTGCTCAAAAATTTGAAGCATACCAATGATAGCCAAATGATACCCAATTGGCCCAAATCCTGCGATATGCCCAGCACAAACAGGCGCTATTAAGCTCTTATGGCGAAACTCCTCTCTTTGATAAATATTGCTAATATGAACCTCAATAGTAGGCAAATTCACAGCTGCCAAGGCATCTCTAATGGCTATTGAAGTATGAGTATAAGCGGCTGGATTTATGATAATACCATCAAATTCACCCAAACACTCTTGAATTTTATCAACTATTTCGCCCTCAAAATTGCTTTGAAAAAACTCAATCCCAACCCCAGCTTGATCCGCTACTGCCTTCATCTGCTCATGTATATCGCTCATTGTCATAGAGCCGTATATTCTGCGATCTCTCTTGCCAAGCATATTGATATTTGGACCTTGGATTACCATTATTTTCATAATTTTACTCCGATAAAAAATTAATGGCAACTATTTTACAAAATATTGGCTAAATTTTGGCTATAATGTCTGCTTTTTTGAAGGAAATTTATGAAAATATTAAAAGCTAAATTTATAATTTTGTGTAATGAAAGCCTAGATATATTAGAAAATTCCGCCATCGCATTTAGCGACAAAATCGAAAAAATCGCCAAATTTGATGAGCTAATAAATGAGTATAAAGATGCTCAAATCCTAGATTTTAGCGATGATATCGCTATGCCAGCTCTCATTAATCCGCATATCCATCTAGAGTATAGTAGCAACAAAACTACGCTAGATTATGGCGATTTTTTGTTATGGTTAAGAAGCATTATCGCAAATAGCAATAAATTTGATAATAGCGATAAAATTTCAGATATCCAAAACGCTATTAATACTCAGCTTAGAGCCGGTGTAGGCACGATCGGTGAGATTTCTAGCTTTGGGCTTAGTGCGAGCTTATGCGCTAAATCTGCTATTAGGACTATATATTTTAGTGAAATTTTAGGCTCAAATGCGGCGATTTTAGATAAGCAATGGGATGGGTTTTTAAGCCGTTTCAAGGCCGCAAATGAGCTAAAAAGCGATCTTTTTATCCCTGCTATTAGCGTTCATTCGCCCTATTCTACTCATATAGATTTAGCCAAAAAAGCTATAAATTTAGCCAAAAATTCAGATATGATGATCTCTACACACTTTATGGAAAGCCTAGATGAGAAGCTTTGGTTAGAAAGCGGTAATGGTGGATTTAGCAATTTTTTTAAAGAGTTTAATAATCTTGCTAAGCCATTTTATACTCCAAGTGAATTTATAGAGCTTTTTAGCGGTGTTCGCACGCTATTTATCCACTCTGTTTTTGCTAAAGATTATCTAAATTTAATGGATAAATCACTTCATTCTATTGTTACTTGTCCTGTTTCTAATAGGCTTTTAAGTGCTAAATTTGATCTATCAAATGCCCTTAAAAATGGTATCAATATCTCACTTGGCACAGATGGATTAAGCTCAAATATCAGCTTAAATATCTGGGATGAGCTAAGGGCAATGCTAATAACTCATAGCGATATGGATTTAAGCGACCTAGCCAAATTCGCTATTAAATCAGTCACCATAAATCCCGCCAAAGCTATGGGATTAAATCTTGGTCAAATAAAGGTTGGCAATATCGCTGATATCGCTATTTTCGATGGATTTGATGCTAGTGATACCAATCAATTATATATAAATCTCATCCTTCACACCAAATCTGCTAAATCACTATATATAAAAGGAAAAAAATGCGAATTTTAAATTTAATCTTATCACCTATTAAAGGGCTTTTGAAATTTATCAATAACTATTTCAAAAGTATGATTTTTGTGCTTATTGTCATTTTGATTGTTGTAAATAGCTCTAATTCTAATAGGGCAAATTTAATGGAGATATCGCTAAATGGAGCTATCTTGGATGATAAGGAGCTTTTAGCTCAAATAGAACTAGCCAAAGACCCAGCTATCAAAGGGGTCTTAATCAACATCAATAGCCCTGGTGGCGATATGAGCGCAAGTGTAGCCATTAGCGATGCTATTAGCTCACTAAAAGCCTTAAAGCCGGTGCTAGCCTACGCTAGCGGGACAATGGCTAGTGGTAGCTACTACGCAGCCATTGGTGCAAATGAAATTTATGCTAATCGTGGAAGTTTCATAGGCTCAATCGGCGTTATCTTACAAGCCCCAAATATAGAGAAATTAGCTGATAAAATCGGCATTAGTGCCCAAGTAGTAAAGGCTGGTGAGTATAAAGAGTCAGGCACCTATACTAGAAAGTGGAGCAAGGCCGAAAGAGATGAATTGCAAAAATTGGTAGATAGGAGCTATGAGCTATTTACTACAGATGTGGCAAATGCTAGAAATTTAGATCTTAATCGCTCTAATGAGTGGGCAAATGCTAGAGTATTTTTAGCTAGTGAAGCCCTAAATTTAGGCCTAATAGACAAGATCTCAACCTACGATGAGGCAAAATCTAGGCTAAAAGAGCTTAGTCAAGTGAAGCTAGACATATGGTATGAAGCCCCAGCAATAGAGCGTTTTATGAGTAGTATCGCAAAACAAAGCGCAAATTTAATCACAAACTCATTAAGCCAAAAGAGCGTATTATGGCAGTGGTAAAATCTGTAAATATAGGCATTATCAAAGATTATGGCGAGTTTAGCAGTGCGATGGATAAGCATAGTGTAGGTAGCATAATTTGTGATTTTAATGGCGTTAAAGATGATAATCTAAGCGATACAAAGCATCACGGCGGCGTGGATAAAGCTGTTTTTGCTAATGCTTTTAGCAACTATAAAATCTTTAATAAATTTGCTAATAGATCTCTAAATCCTGGTCAAATGGGTGAGAATTTAACCATCTTAGATATTGATGAAAAGAGCGTATATATCGGCGATATTCACCGCATTGGCTCAGCTATTTTAGAAGTTAGCCAACCTAGAAAGCCTTGTGCGAAATTAAACAAAATAATAGCCCCTAAAATCTCTAAATTTATCTTTGAAAATGGCCTTAGTGGCTGGTATTATAGAGTTTTAAAACCTGGCATAATCACAAGTGGCGATGAGATAGAGATAATATCTCAAAATCAAAATAATCTAAGCATAATGGAGCTAAATATGCTATTTTACGCCCCAAAAGAGCATTTAAACCTCATCCCCAAACTCCAATCCACAAATATCCAAAATAGCTGGAAAGATACCATAACCGCCCGCCTAAAAGGAGCATATGATGATAGTTATATGTATAAGATATAGCTAAATTCAAATTTAGCAAATAATAAATTTAAATTACCAAAATATAATAACACAAATCAAACTATCTCAAAAGGACAAAAGTGAAACTAAAAAAGATTAATCCACTTGATAATGGATATTTAGAGAGCATCGGATTTGGCTGGCATACCGATCTAGATGGTAGTAGATATATCGCTGATGAGCTAGTATCCATCACAGATGATGAGGCCGAGAAATTCTATGAAGCAGCAAATGAGCTATATGATATGTATGTGGCTGCGGCTGAGTATGTGATCGATAATGATCTATTTCATGAGCTTGGAATTCCATTTAATCTAGTTGATATCATCAAAGCTAGTTGGGAAAATGATGTTCATTGGCATATATATGGTAGATTTGATCTTGCTGGTGGTATAGATGGTAAGCCTATTAAGCTTATTGAATTTAACGCTGATACGCCTACAAGTTTGTTTGAGACTGCGATTATACAATGGGCGATGCTGAAATTTAATAATATAAATGAAGCTAAGCAATTTAATAATCTATATGAAGCATTGGTGGAGAATTTCAAAAGATTAATCACCCTTGAAGAAGATACTAGCAAATTTGATGAGTATTATGAGGGGTGGAAGATTCTATTTAGCTCTATTGCTGGTAATAATGAAGATGAAAATACCACTAGATTGCTAGAAGCGGCCGCTAGGGACGCTGGGTTTGAGTGCGGTTTTGCTTTTGTGGATGAAGTTGGGTTTGATGATGATGAGGGGATATTTTGGAATGAGAAGAATTGGGAGTATTGGTTTAAGCTTATTCCTTGGGAGATGATAGCCATAGATGAGAGCGACCTAGCCTTAATAATCAAAAATATAATAAACAACCAAAAAGCCATAATCCTAAATCCCGCCTACACATTGCTATTTCAAAGCAAAGGAATTATGAAAATTTTATGGGATTTATACCCTAATCATCCGCTTTTATTACAAAGTAGCTTCGAGCCATTAAAAGGCAAAAAACAGGTCAAAAAGCCCTTTTTAGCTAGAGAAGGAGCAAATGTATCTATCATAAATAGCGATGGCAATATAGAAGCCCAAAATGGCGGTGAGTATGATAATGGCAAATTCCTATATCAAGAATTCGCTGAATTTGCCAAAGATAGTAACGGCGATAGCTATCAAGCTGGGGTGTTTTTTGCTTTTGAGGGGTGCGCTTTGGGCTTTAGAAAAGGCAAAGATATCATAGATAATTACTCTAAATTTGTAGGACATATAATAGAGTGAAGTTAATAGTCGCAATAAGTGGAGCTAGCGGGGCTCATCTTGGGATTAAACTAGCTAATACCACGCTAAATTTAGGCATAGATACAACTCTTATTATCACGCAAAATGCGAAGCTATCAATACAAAAAGAGCAATTAAGCGTTAAAATTGCTGATGGCGCTCAAATATATGATAATAGCGATATCTCCGCACCACCAGCTAGTGGCTCGGCTATGTATGATGCGATGATAGTTGCGCCTTGTTCTATAAATACCTTGGCTAAAATCAGTTGCGCAATAAGCGATAATCTACTCTTAAGAGCGGCATCTGTGATGATAAAAGAGCGTAGAAATTTAGTTCTAGGAGTGCGTGAGACGCCACTTAGTGCTATATCTCTTAGACAGATGGCTGATCTAGCTAGTATAGGCGTTGGGATAGCGCCACCAATTTTGGGCTATTATACTAATCCTAGCACCATTGATGAAGCTGAGAATTTCATCATAGCAAAATGGCTAGACAATCTACATATCAAACACAATCTAATAAGGCGATGGAATGGATAATATCTTTAACAAAAACTACAATCACCAAGTCGATCCCCAAGCAGTAAAAGCCTTGCACCACGCAATAGACCAAGATATTAAAGCAAATGGCGGCGCTAATGCCTTTATACACAATATCATCGCACTTTGCTCCATTAACTTTATCCTAGCTAAGGCCATTTATGACCTAAAAAGCAATACCAAATTTGATGTCTTTGCCGGCAAGGGCAATCTAGATATAAATATCATCAACACACATACCAAAACCCCGATTTATAGTGGCTCGCCAGCAGAACATACAACCGATATGCTAGATAAATTCAAAAGAGATTACGCCCTTTATCCATCGCTATTTTTCTATGGGCTTGGCAATGGCAACTTCTATAAAGCTCTATTAGAAAATAAAAATCATAAGAAAATTGTAGTATTTGAGCCTGAAATTGAGATATTATTTATCGCTTTTTGCCTAAATGATTT
This sequence comes from Campylobacter sp. RM9328, assembly GCF_012978615.1. Classification (NCBI taxonomy): domain Bacteria; kingdom Pseudomonadati; phylum Campylobacterota; class Epsilonproteobacteria; order Campylobacterales; family Campylobacteraceae; genus Campylobacter; species Campylobacter sp. RM9328. The sequence goes on from NZ_LIWF01000007.1 coordinate 103,020, forward strand.
TAGCAAAGAGATGCGTGAAAATCGCTTTATACCATTTTGTGTTGGCTTTTTAAATGATGCGTATCTACATATAATTTGTAATCAAAAAGAGATTAAATACAACGCCAAAAACTATGATTTTCACATATATAATGACTATTATGACCAAACCTACAAACAAAACGCAAATAGCATAAATAAAAGATTATTAAATATCTTACTTCTAAATATCAAAGCCGCCGGCAATTCGCCAGAAGATACCCTTATAGGAATGAAGCATGTAGTAGAGAATATGCCGAAATTCTATGCTAATTATAGCCTAAAAGATATTTTAAATTTAAATCACAATCGCAACCAAACCGCCATCATCGTCTCAACTGGACCAAGCTTAACTAAGCAACTTGAGCTATTAAGAAGTGTCGCTCCATATGCCATTTTGATCGCTGCTGACGCCTCATATCCGATACTAAAATTAAATAATATTAGGCCAGATTTTGTAACTACAATGGAGAGAATCGAGCTTAGTGGGGCGTTTTTTGATAGTGAGGTGAGTGAATTTGATAATTGCATAACCTTCATCGCTAGCTCACTTATCCATCCTAATACAATCAAGCTTTTAAAAGGGCGAGATGTCGCCTTTGCTCATAAGCCTTTGAAATTCGAAGAGGCCTTAGGCGAAGATCCGAAAAACTATATGTGTAAAGGGCCTAGCACCGCTCACTTCGCCTTTGATCTAGCTATAGAGCTTGGCTGTAAGCAGATAATATTTATCGGACAAGATCTAGCCATGGCAAATGATGGCACCACTCACGCTAGGGGAATGGTCTTTGGCGAGACTTCGCCTACTATCGCCTCTAAAGAGTATGAGTCTAATATAACAACAACTCTAGGTTATGGCGGCAAAACGCAGGTAAAATCGATCAAAATTTGGGATATGTTTAGAGAGTATTTCGAGGCGATGATAGATGCCATTAGCTCATATACTGATGTGAAAGTTTATAACGCCACCGAGGGTGGCTCTAGGATTAGAGGCACGATAGAAAGGCCTTTTGGTGAGCTTGTAAGCGAAATTATAAATAGCAAAATTAAAAAGAATTTACTAAAACCAGAACCGATATCACCAGATATTAGCCGCGCCAAACTACAATCCCAAAAGCAAATTATAGAAAATTTCATCACAATAGGCAAAGATAAACAAGATCTAATCAAAGAGCTATTTAAGAAAATTAGCAAATTAGTAGAACCCGCAAACACAGATCTAGCAAATGGCAAAGAGCCAAGATATGCTAAATTCTATGAGCTTAAAGATCGCATAGATAGATTAAAAGCAAATTTGGATAGTGATAAGAGTTTTAATGATGTATATATGAGTGCGGCATATAACTTTTGCTTACATCAAGAGCTAGATTTTGCTACATTAATGGTGCGTCCTGAAAAGAGTAAGAGCGATCGTGATAAGAAGATTTTTGAGTATGTCAAACAGCATGGATACTACTTCTTTAGCCTAGCAGGCCTGATAGAAAATACCATTGACACACTCCAAACCGCACTTGATGGGTGGGAGTGAAACTATCAATCCCAATAGCAAATACCGTCAATCCTTGATTGGCGGTGTAATGATGGTTTTATAGCTCTGAAATAAGATATAAATCTATATTTTACCTACCGATAAATCATCAAACAATTCAATAGCCCGTAAAATAGCCTTATCCATATCATAATACTTATAGTCACCCAAGCGACCTAAAAAATAAATATTTTTATTCAAATTTGCTTCTTTTAGGTATTTTTCATACAATATTCTATTTTCTTCTTTTGGTATAGGATAGTATCTTTCATTTTTTCCAAGTTCAAAAGCCTCTGAATACTCTTTGGCAATTACTGTTTTATCGGTTTTATCCTGAAGATAGTGTTTGTATTCATGAATTCGTGTAAAATTATAGTTACAAGGATAATTAACAACCGAATTAGACTGATAAAATTCCCTCTCATACTCTTCTAACTCAAATTTTACACTACGGTAAGGCAGTTGTCCATATTTATAATCAAAATATTCATCAATCGACCCAGTATAAAAAATCCTATCAAATTTATTGCTATTAATATCCTTAAAATCAGTATTTAATCTAATTTTAATATTTTTATGAAATAAAATATTTTCAATAAGCTTAGTATAGCCTTCTAGCGCAATTCCTTGATATTTGTCTTGAAAATATCTATTATCCTTGCTTAAATACACAGGCACCCTTGCAGTCACAGCGCCATCAACATTGCTAGGCGAAACTCCCCATTGTTTTATAGTATAATGCAAGAAAACCTTTTCATAAATATAATTTGATAAATATTTTAAATCCTTATCATCTTGTTTTTGAAATTCTAATATTGGCACTTTTGTATTGTATTCAAATTTTTCTAAAAGCTTTTCTTCTAAACGCCTTGCCATTGTTTGCGGGAAAAGATCATAAAGAGTATTGAAATTAAAAGGTATGATAGTCTCTATACCATCGATTAGAGCTATCACTTTATGCATATATTGATTAAATTTACCAAATTGACAAACAAAATCCCAAACTCTTTCATTTGAAGTATGAAAAATATGCGAACCATATTTATGTATCATAATCCCATTTTTATCTCTATAATCATATGAATTGCCCGCAATATGGCATTTTTTGTCTATTACAACAACCTTTTCATTGAGTTTTGTAGCAATTAAATTTGCGATTACTGCCCCAGAAAATCCAGCTCCAACTACCAAATTTTTCATTGCTCACACTCTTTTGTAAGATTAATTATAAGATTATTATAATTTTTTGCAAAGTGCTCTAAAGTGTAATTATTTTCATATGCGATCTTTGCGAGTTTTCTTTGTTGGTTTTTATACTCTTTAGAAGTATCGATGAAATTTTCTATTTTATTTATGCAATCATCTTGATTATCATAAAGCTCTATGGCTTGCGTGTCTTGATATACGGTTTTGTTTCCGCCAGTATTTGAAGCCAAAATAGGCACACCAGATGACAAAGTTTCGATCAAAATCAAATCAAAATAAGTTTGTCTATTTGGTAAAATAAATAAATCTGTTATTTTTAGTAAATCTGCTGGATGTATTTTTCCTAATTCTATCCATCTAGGATGGTCAAGGGGCGATATTTCACTTGTCTGCCCCCCCCCAATTACAAATGTTATATCATCTCTTTTAGCTAATATTTTATCTGCTATGCTCTTTAATATATCATAACCCTTAATAGCGGTATGTCTGCCGATAAATGATATTATATATTTAGTTTTTATACCAAATTCTTCTCTTATATCTCTAATGCTATTTTCAATATCTAACCTAGCACAACATGTTCTAATAAACATTACTTTTTTACTCTTAGTTAATTCTTCGAAATAATCTAAACCTTTCAGATACGGCTCCATAGCCTCTTTACTAGGAAAAACCAAAATATCCGCTTGATTAAAAGCATCTTTTTCTATTTTTTGAAGCATAGCATAAATTTTATCGGCATTTTGATCTTGTTTCAATTTCGCATGATGATACACTTCTTCTGACATTGGCTCAGGAGAGTGAGACATTAACATTAATTTTGCTTCTATTTTTCTAGATTTTAAATAATTTTTGATAAAAATAGCATCCTTCACATGGTGACAAATAATTGTTTTAAACTGATATTTATCTAATTGCTCGATATATCCCCTATATTCTATCGCATCTATCTCTAAGTAATTAAATGATGCCTTTCGGATTAAAAAAGCAAATATTTTTTCTCTTAATTTTTTTCTATATTTTCTTATTGGAATGAATAATGAAAAAATCCTTGCAATGTTTTTTTGTATTTTATATTGATGCTTTTTAATAATAACATTATCCATTGAAATAAAGGCAATACTACTAGAAATATGGCATTGAGAAATACTTTCTTTTAGATTTGCTATATATCCAGAAGGTCCTCCAGCTCTAATATCTAAAACACCATTAAAAAAAACTATATTATCGACATTCTCCTTTTGTTTTATCGCTCTTTTTTTATTAATTAATTGCATTAAAATATCAAACCTTTCTTTATTTGAATCGAATTATAATATGCCATTTACAAGCTAAAATTATGCATCTTGCAACGCCACTACTTTATATTCATTCCTTATTAATCTTCCCAAACAGCTCCATCCACTGCTTCATCACCACCTCTTTGCTAAATTTATTTTTGACTATCTCTTTACTTTTTTCGCCCATTTTGGCTCTTAGATTCTCATCTTGCATTAATATTTTTAGTTTATTGGCATATTCATCTAGATTATTATCTTCTATCAAAAATCCGCTTTTTTCATCTTCTATTATATCGCTTGGGCCTGTGGCGATATCAAAGGCTATGGTTGGCAAGGCATAAGACTGAGCCTCTATAAGCACCATAGGAAGACCTTCAAAATGGCTTGCCATAGCATATATACTAGCACTTAGATACTCTTTTTCAACTTCAGTAGTAAATGGTTTTAAGATTATAGAGTTAGATAAATTTAGATTATCTATCTTAGTTTTTATCTGCTCTTTTAGATCGCCATCACCTACAATGTGTAGCTTCCAATCATTAAATTCCCCACTATCTTGGATTAACTTCCAAATATCAATTAAGCGTAAAAAGCCCTTTTGATTGGTTTTTTCTATGCGCCCCATTGAGAGCACGACTTTTTGAGAGTAATTGGTGTTTGAATTTGGGATATTTGGGATGAAATTTGGAATGATATAAAAATTAGCATTTGGATATTTTGTTTTAAATTTATCAATATCATGATTAGATAATAAAACGATATTTTTATAAATATTTAGATCTATTTGCCATTTTTCATAAGCATCAAAAGAATTATGTACAACTTTAATAATTTTATCTTGCATTTTTTTAAATATTTTAGTCAAACTGTTATCAAAATGAGTATGACATATTATAAAATCCGGATTAAATTCATTTATTGCTTGCTTAAACACGGCTCTTTTTTTGATTGCATTCCATTTTTTTATAGGCATTATCAATCTTTTTATCTCGTGTAAAACCTTTGCCAATCCTTTAGGTTTTACATTTTTTTTAATAAATCTAATTGCAACTTCTTGGTGATATTCATAAGGACATTGCTTACTAAGTGTAATACTAAAAACCATCACTTCATATCCACTAGCAATTAAAGAATTACTAAAATTACATATAACTCTCTCAGCACCACCTCCATGACTAATATCATCGTATACCATCAATATTTTATTGTTCATTTAACTCCCAAACTCCACTTTAACCTATAAAATCAATTTTTAATTCATCCATTAAATTCTGCTCTATTAAGAAATTTTCTATTAAATCAAAAGTTTTAAAAATATCAAACACTCTTTTGCTTTTTGCACTAGATCTCATTATAAAGCCTTCTCTAATACGGTAATAATACAAAGCCTCATCTAAAAATGCGATTCTTTTAGCTAATATATCTTTTAAACTTTGATTTATTGCTGAGTCTAAGCATTGGCTGATATATTTTTCTACATTATAAACTGGGATTATTATAGATATTTTTGGGGTTAGCATTATTTTCCTTTATATCCCAAATTTAACTCTTAATTTTTCTCTAAATCTAAAATATTTATCATAAATTTTAAAAACTCTTTTGCTTATTTGATGATAAATCAATCTATCGTAATATTCATAAATTTTCAAATTATCTATAAATACTTTAGTAATTCTCCTATCAAATTTATGCTTTTTTGAGATCTCTTTTATTTTATTAATTACAAATATTCTATCTTTGGAATTTCTAGCGATTATCTCTTTGTTTTTGGTCTCAGTAGATGAATCAGGATTATTGCGATAATAGTATAAAATATCGCTAATATGGCGAAATTTATTAGATAAACTCCACAGCACAAAACTCATCAAAGCATCCTCAGCCATCGTAATCCTACATTTGAGATCTAAAATTTCAAAAGCTCTTAAATAGATATCCCTTTTTATCAATATAAAAGCCAAATTCCATCTCGGATAGCCTTTTTGCCTATACATATAATTGGCATACTCTTCTAAAGATTCAAAACTATCATTTTCTAAAATTTTATAAAATATAGTAGCATTACCATTTTCATAATTATAAGCACTGAATTTCACTGC
>NZ_LIWF01000008.1:0-106924 GCF_012978615.1 Campylobacter sp. RM9328
GTTTTTAATCTAAAAACTTTTGTTTTTTATTTATTAGTTTTAGTTTGCTAAGATAGCAAACTGGCTCAATCGATCACTTGTTTAGATTTCAAAGATTGACTAATAGTTTAACATTAATAATTTAAAAGAACAACGATAAAAAGGAAAGCTTTATTAACTCAAGAGGGTTAAAAGTGGTTTCTCTCAACTCGTGAGCTGGAATTATACAGGCATGATGCTTAAAGAAAGATTAAAAAGAGAGGGGAGATTGAAAAAAGTTGGGGAAAAATTTTCTACTTCTTACATTGGTTTGTAGAAGGGTCTAAAATACACGCATATCCAGTGTTTTGATGCACTAATATACTAACCGTTGAACTTCCATCTGATAAATTTATCCTGCAACTATCTTTTAAAAGCCTATCATATCCCCTTGCTGATCCACCGCCATTAGTAGTACTTACTGTGCGCATAGGTCTTCCTAGCTCATCAAAAGATATAGTTTGCGATCTATTTCTTCCGCAACTACCTTCAAGCGTAACATTTGTTACTCCATATCTCTTTCCTATGTTTAAGGACTGGTCGACTTTTTTACAAGCCACTTTAGAAATACCTTGCCAACCTGCGCTTAAAAGATGTCCGTTTTTTATTATATTACTAGCTGCTTCCGACACGGAATTTAAATTCCCGGTTCCATCCTTTGCTATGTCATGATATATATGATATTTCCAACTTGATTTATTTTTCTTGTCAATATTGCAATTGGTTACAGAGGTATTATTAAAAGTTAAATTCCAGCGTTTTTTATACCACTCTTTTTGTGGATCGCCTTTGCTGTCAAATTTAAATTTATCATCTTGCAAAGCCAAATGTTGTGCGTATCTTATGTGTGTAATTATCTGTTCGGCTGCCTCGCGTAAATTATCACGCTTAACTCTAGGCACAGCAAGAGCCGCTAAGATACCGGCTATAACTATAACCAAAACAAGTTCGATCATGGTAAAGGCTCTTTTACTTGCCAACTGCATCTCTTTCTCTTATATCAAATGCAGCTATAGTTTTATCAAAAATTTTAATCTTCACATCTGCAAATTTATAATCACGCGAATTTAAAAGAATTGTATCGCTGCTATTGCTTACATTAATATTATAAAACTTAAGTCTTAAGGTCAATTTGCTATCTTCGGTATAAATTTGATCCAAACCCATCTCTTTGAGCCTATTTGCAAGATCTCTAGCAACATCAAATTTATAAACAAAATGATTATTTGGCTCATCTATAAATTTATAAGCAATTTGGTTGAAAATCAAAAATAGCCAGTTTAATCCCAAAAACACAAGGATAAGTGCAGTTATCAGCCTGTAAGTTCTGCGAAATTGCGGTAAACGAACGCGGTATGAATTAAAAAACACCCTAACCATAAGCGGTGTTGCAATGATACAAAAAGGCAAAAATTCTTCCAGTTCAAGCTTTTGACGAACAGAAACCACCATGCAAAAACAAAACGAACAGATACAAACGAACCACAAAAGATCCTTTTTCTCTTTTATCCAAATTCTATAAAGAGTATAGACAAAAAAGATAAAAACAAATGGTGAAAAAACTGCAGCAAAGACCCCAAACGTATCCACAAAGTGTCCGCTTGGCCTGCCCCTGGTGTCAAAACCAAAAACATATAAACTAGCCAAAAAAAACAAAGCTCCAACCCATGACAAAAAGGCGTTTTTTCTATATAAACCGTATATAAAAAATGCCAAATAAAGTATCAAAAAGTCGCCGTCTATAAAAAACGAAGTAAAAAATAATACATAAAAAATTCTGTTATATCCGGCATGAAAAGCATAAAGTATGGCAAGTGTTAGAAATATACAAAGCCCTGCATTATTTAACACCAAAGCACTAGCAAGCGTGCCAGGAAGTAGCATAAAAAGTAAGGTGCATATAATGCGATCCGGCTCAAATTTGAGATAAAATTTACTTAATTTATAAAGCAAAACGACACTTGATGCGTGTAAAATAATCATTGGAAGGCGCAAAGCAAGATCGTTTTGTCCAAAAATGGCACAACTTGCGCGAACTAAATATCCTATAATCTCATTACTTTGAAAAAAAAGTCTTGCCTCATAATAACTAATGCTTAAATTTAATCCACAATACAACAACAAAGCAAGCTCAAATAGGCAGATTATAAATAAATTTCTAACCCTGGACGAACTTTCGTAAAATCTCATGCAGTTTTCTCTTTTTTAATGTCGTTAAAATACAAAATAGCCATAAAGATTATAGCTGCTAAAAGCATGAATGTCAAAAGTAGTAAAAATGCACTCCATCCTCCATTTTGATAAATAAAACTAGGGGCAAAGCTGCCAAGTGCACCGCCGGTATAGTAAAAGCTCACATAAAACCCATTCGTCATGGCTTTATACTGCTTTGCTCTGGCGTTTATGGTGCTTGAAGCCACAGAATGCGCTATAAAATTTCCTATACAAACAACAACCATCGCCGTAAATAAAACGATATAGTTATCAGACCAAAACATAAAAATACTTAGGATAAAGATCACTATGCCGATAAGAACCGCTAAAAAAGGGTTTTTAAAAAATTTGACGATGTTTTTAACATTAAACGCTATCAACACTCCCACAACATAACCAAGATACATCATGCCCGTTTTTGAACCGCTAAAATTTTCACCAAGACTCATCATGTAAAACGGAACAAAACTAAGTATGGCTTGAAAAGAGAAAAATACAAAAAATATCGAGGCGCAAATGTAAAAATTATGCTTTATCTTAAAAACCTCTTTAGCATCATGCAAGGTAGGCTTTATCGAATTTATGCTGCCGTCTTGAGATATTTTCTGTATCGCAAAAGCTAGCATGAGAAGAGAAATTCCAAGCGCAAGAAAGAAAAATCTCCAGCCAAAAATATCGGTAAAAAGCCCGGATAAAAACCTCGCTATAAATCCACCGATAATAGTAACCCCGACATATCTGCCGATATTTTGCCCTACTTCGCCGCTTGGGCTGTTTTGCGCGATATAGCTCATTATGCCTGTAAGTGCGGCAGGAGCGATAAGTCCTTGAATTCCTCGTATAAAAATGAGCAAATAATAACCGCTTGAAAGAGCAAATAAAATTTCTAAAATTCCAAATGATAAAAAGGCATAAAACAAAACGTTTTTTATGGAAAATTTCTCCAAAAAATATCCATAAACTATAGAAGCAACGGCAAGTGGAGCCAAAAAAGATGTTGTAAAAAGTGATGCTTGAAAACGTGAAATTTCAAGCATCTTTTCAAAGAGCGGCTGGATAGGTTGTGTGGCATACATGACGCACATCGCAAGAATTGCGGCTACATACATCAAGTAAAGATTCGCTCGTGCCACAAGTTTAGTCCACTAAATATGTATATCCCAGAAAAACTCGACCCACTCCGTCGCTTCTTTGACTCTATAATCAGGCAATAAAAGTGCCTTTTGTTTATAAAAAACAGTAGCGATTTTAATCTCCAAATCAGGATAGATTTTAAGCAATTCTCGCTTTATCTCAACCATGCTTTCGCCACTATCGATAATATCATCTACTAATAAAATTTTCTTATATCCGGTAAGGTTTGGGATATTAAAGATGTCGATAGTGTCTAGTTTATTTGTATTGTCATAGTGAATGGAATTTAGTGTAAATAAATTTCTGTTTTCAAGCGCAACTGCTAACGAGTGACCTAAAGTAAGTCCACCGCGTGCTATAGCCAGTATGACTTCAGGCTTAAACTCATCGTTTATTTGTTTTGCCATTTTTTGCACATCAAGTGCAAATTCCTCATAAGAATAAAACATAAATTTCCTTTTTTAATGAACTAAAAATATAATAAAACTAATAAAGGCAAGAACTATCACGCCAAGACTGATATCTTCAAATTCTCGCTTTAACAACTTAACTATCAAATACGCTATAAAACCAAAAGCCAAACCATTTGTGATCGAATACGTAAGTGGCATCAAAACAACGATAAAAAATGTCGCTATACTAACAGCCGTATCTTTAAAATTTACCGTTCCAAGCTCAGTAAACATAAGCACGCCGACCATTACAAGTACCGGATATATCGCATTTGCAGGTATAGCCTTAAACAACGGTAGCATAAAAAGCGTAAGGATGAAAAACGAACCGCAAAAAACAGCCGTAAGACCGGTTCTGCCACCCTGCTCAACTCCACTTGTGCTTTCTACAAAAGATGTTGTTGTACTAACTCCTATCATAGAGCCAACAACGGTAGCAACAGCATCTGCTTCTAATGTTTTTTCAAGTTTTTCAACACCGTCTTTTTTGCTCTCATCAAACATTCCAACACGCGTACCAATGCCTGTCAATGTACCGACTGAGTCAAATAGATCCGTAACAAAAAACACCACAATAACCGGCAAAAACGCTAATGTAAAATTCCCTGCTACATCAAAAAATACACTCTTTATATCAAGCTCTAAAAATATCGGAGCCATAGACGCGGGAAGTGAAATAAACTCGCTAGGATAAGGTGAGATACCTACTGTCCATGCCAAAGCAGATGTTAAAAATACCGCCAAGATAAAAGCACCTCTTATCTTCCAAGCCCAAAAAGCCACGACAAAAAATATCCCGGCGATACCTAAAAGCACTTGCGGATCTTTTAAATTTCCAAGTCCTACAAGAACCGCGTCACTGTTTACTACAATACCCATTTGCTGAAGACCGATAAAGCTTATAAACGTTCCGATACCGGCGCTTATAGCACGGCGAAGATCAAGAGGAATGGACTTTATAACCCAGATTCTAAAATTTGTAAAAGACAAAACAACAAAGATGATACCTGATAAAAAAACTACTCCAAGGGCTGTTTGCCATGCCATGCCCATGCCGATAACTAGTCCAAAGGTAAAATAAGCATTTAAGCCCATGCCTACGCTCATAGCAACAGGAGTGTTTGCCCAAAGTCCGTTTAATATAGTTGAAAATATCGTAATGAGCGCGGTCGCGGTAATAAGTGCATCCATGGGAAGCCCTGCTTTGCTCATAATGATAGCATTAACAGGCACGATATACATCATAGCAAGAAATGTCGTAAGCCCCGCACTAAATTCTTGCCTTACACTTGTGTTATTTTGCGCTAGTTTAAAAAAGTCCAATGTAAGCTCCTTTTTCGTGATTAGTAAGTTTTTATTTCGTTATATAAGCTATCGCGCTCAACAGGGATAAAGCCCGAAGTCTTTATCAAGTCGCAAAAAGTTTTTAAAGTAACCCCATGCGCGCTTGCGGCTCCAGCAGCACTTTGAATACTCTCTTTTTGTATAGTGCCGTCAAGATCATCAGCTCCAAATTCCTGAGCTATCATGGCCAAATTTAATGTCGAAGTAGCCCAGTAAGCCTTGATGTGAGGCATATTATCAAGCACCAAACGAGAGATCGCCATTGTTTTTAAAATTTCAACCGAACCCAAAAATTTCACGTCTTTAAGATAGTTGTTTTCCCTTTGATACACAAGCGGTATAAATGCATTAAATCCACCCGTAATATCTTGCAAATCACGAATTCTAAGCATATGATCGATACGGTCAGCCCTGCTTTCTATATGACCAAACAACATCGTAGCGTTGCTTTCTTTGCCTTTTTCGTGCCATTTTTTATGAATTTCAAGCCAATTTTGGCTACTTACTTTTCCTTTGCAAATTTTAGCCCTAACATCTTCGGCAAAAATTTCAGCCCCGCCCCCAGGCATGCTGTCTACGCCGTATTCAAGCATCTTTTCTATAACCTCATCGTAGCCAAGGGAGTAATGGCGTGATAAAAAGTCTATTTCAGCCGCAGTCATCGCTTTGACATGGATAGTTGGGTGTTTTGACTTAATCTTCTTAAAAATTTCTAAATACCACTGCCAGCCGCTTTGTGCGTTATGAGCTGAAACGATATGTACCTCTTTGGCTCCATTTTTAACGCTCTCGTCTACGATTTGCATTATCTCTTCGTGGCTCATTTTATAAGGATTTGGATTTTTGCGATGCGCGGAAAATGCACAAAATTTACAGACGTCAGCACAGATATTTGTAGGATTTATATGGCGATTTATGTTAAAAAAGACCTTTTTACCGTGCATTTGACGCCTTTTAGCATCAGCAAATTTTGCTAAATCAAATAGATCAAGTTCATAAAGTCCAAGCGCTTCCTCGGCGTTTATACGATCGCCGGACTCAAGTTTTTTAATCAAATTCATTATTATTTCTTTTCCTAAAGCTTAAACTAGTTTGGTGATTATATGAAAATAAAGCTTTGTTTTTGCAAAAATTTAATATCATTAGCGCTTACAAATTTTAAAGAGAGCTTTAGTTTATGTATAGTATCGAGGATATAAAACAAAATAAATTAATAATCAAGGCAGATGAGACCTTTGCTCAGTCACGTCAGAAAATGACAAAATTTTTCCAGAAAAACCAAGGTAGAAATTTTGTAAATTTTTTGATAAAAGAAAATGACGACTTTATAAAAACATACCTAAATGCACTGGTAAAAGAGTATTTTGGCGACTTTGCGCCTGAAACAGATGCATTTAGTCTTAGTATTTTAGCTACAAACAAATACGCCCAAGGCTTGGTTTCGGTTGATTCCGCTTTTGAAATTTTAATTGTTTATAAAAATATTCGCGGATATAACATCAAAAATTTTATCAAAACTTTCATCGAACTACTCCACTCTTCTTCTATAAATTTACAGATAAAAACGATAGAAATAGATGAACTTTTTTTACATTACAAAGACGATATAAAGGTAAAAAGTGAAATTTCATGGGTAAGATATATCTGTGGCTCAAAAAGTATCTACAGGATGGCAAAAACCCAAATTCAACTTGCAAAAGAGCACAATAAACTTGAGTTTTTAAGCTATCATTTAAAGCCGTTTTTACCGTTTGAAAACATAAAATACTTAGAGCAAGAGCCAAATCTAAAAACAGGCTTTGGCGGAAGTGATGAAATTTGGCACTTAAACTGCATACTAAACTGCCTTGACAGCGAGGTTTCGGTAAGAACTCAAGCTCTTAAGTTTATGGACGAGAAAGAAATTAGCGAGTTTAATCTAAACACCGACTTTTTAATGAGCCTAAAATCAGCTCTAAATTTAACCAAAAACTCCGATACCTTTATCGCTTCAAGCGTAGACGAAGTGACAAATTTAATGCAAACCAAGTCCAAAAAGACACAAGATACCGATAGTATAATAAGCCAAAAAATGCTTAGCAATATGAACAATATCGCGATATACTCACGCTTTTTGGCAGCGTCGCTTTGCAGACCTATGTTTAAAAGCGAGCTAAATTTCACTCAAAGAAGAGCCGCAAGACTTTCAAACGGACTATATCAGATACAAAACATAGTCTATACGCCAACACACAAAAAACCAGTTGGTATAAACAAGCTCATAAAAGAACTTTTATCCCTAAAAGATATAGACTATAAATTTGATATAAGCACTATTTTCTACATCAAAAGGGCGATCATAACAAAACCTGAGCTAGAAAAAGCGATAATGAATTTTAAAAAGATATTTGCAAGAAACAATACCTATTGTATCTTAAAAGCCTTGCTTGACGCCCAGATCATCCAAATTTTAGTAAAACCGATGGAGCACATATCGCAACTTGCACAATACGACGGTTATCACAACTTTACCGTTGATGAACACAGCGTTCTTAGTGTCAAATACCTTGAAAACATAAAAGATAAATTTATAAAAAATTTATACAGCGAGCTTTGTGCCGAAGGTCGCATAATGCTTAAAATGGTCACTTTAATGCATGATGTCGGCAAGGGTGTAAGTGGCGATCACAGCGTAGTTGGCTCAAATATCTTCCGCGCATACGCAAACAAGCTAGAGCTTAGCGCAAAAGCGACAAACACGGGTGTCACACTGATAAAGTATCATACTCTAATGAGCAACATCGCAAACAGAGAGGACATCTACTCGCAACGCGTGATATTTGGCTTCATATCAAAGCTAGCAGAAAAGCAAAATTTAAAGCTTCTTTACATTCTTAGTTACTGTGTCATAAATGCCACTAGCGAAACACTTTACACCCCATACACGGCAAAGCTACTCAAAAAACTATACGACCTATCATACGAGAGCTTTGACGATGAGACGCTACTTGATGAAGCAACAAGGCGTGTAAAAAAAGAACATAGTATAAAAAGAAACGAGGAATTTGAAAGGCTTGATGATGCTATAAAAGCAAAACTACTTAAAATTTCATCAAATTTATTATTTGCAAAACATAGTGTGGTCGATATCATAAACATAGCAAAACGTGCGTATAACCTAACATCAACTCAAATGGACGTCTTAAACAACCAAAGCTTAAGTGTAAAAATCATCTCAAACGAAAATTTAAATTTATCCGCCCTACTTGCAGTTTTGGCTGCTTACGATCTTGCATATATGGAAATTTATGAGTTGTTTGACGATAAATTTTTCATCCGCTTGGAATTTAACAAAAATGTAAAAAATAGCGAACTCTTAAATTTAAAAGTAAAGGCCGATGAGGCACTTCATAGTAATGAAAACATCAAGCTTGAATCCCCTAAGATAAGCCGCGATGAGATAACTTTTGACATAAACCACTCAAACGAATACGCAAGGCTCAATATAAACGCCAAAGATCAAAGAGGGTTAATGGCATACGTGATGAGTGTATTTGGCAAAATGAACTTTAAGATCACAAGCGCAAAGGTGCAAACTATCAAAAATCGCACACGCAACCTTTTCCTAATAGAAAAAAACGATGAGCTGTGTTATAATGCCGAAAAAATTTTAAAACTATTAATAAGCGAGTAAAATATGTGTGGAATAGTAGGATATATCGGAAAAGACGAAAAAAGAAATATAATCATAGACGGACTTAGAGAGCTTGAATATCGCGGATATGATAGCGCGGGCATGGCTGTCATGAGCCAGGATGAGATAAGCTATTTTAAGGCTGTTGGCAAGCTTGATAATCTAGCCGACAAGACCAAAGATTTTAGCTCAAGCGGTCTTGGTGTAGCTATAGGTCACACAAGATGGGCTACACATGGCAAACCAACCGAGATCAACGCTCACCCGCACCTTGGCGAGCACTCTTTTGTTGTTCATAACGGCATTATTGAAAATTACAAAGAGTTAAAAGAAGAGCTTGAGGGCAAAGGCGTAAAATTTCTAAGTCAAACGGATACCGAGGTCATAGTTCATCTTTTTGAAGAGAACTTAAAACATATAAAAGATCCTTTCAAAGCCTACGAAGCAACAATCGCAAGACTTCACGGAGCTTACGCCACGCTACTTATAACCAAAACAGCGCCAAATAAAATTTTCTTTGCCAAAGTTGCTGCACCTCTTGCCATCGGCAAAAACGATAAAAACGAAATTTACTTTGCCTCTTCGGATGCTCCGTTAATCGGCGTTGCAAAAGAGGTTTCATATCTTGACGATAAAGCTTACGGTGTAGTAAGTATAGATAGTATTGAAATTTACAAAGACGGAAAAAAGATAACTCCACACTTTTCAACACTACCAAAAGATAGAAGTTATGCCCAAAAAGAGGGTTATAGATTTTTCATGGAAAAGGAAATTTACGAGCAAAATACCGTTGTTTCCGAAGCCATAATGGGACGCGTTAAAAACGGTAAAATTTGTCTTGAAAATTTAACCGATGAATATCTAAAAAATATCGACGACATCGTGCTTTGCGCTTGTGGCACAAGCTATCATGCGGCACTTACCGCAAGCTATCTTTTTGAGCGTTTAGCAGACGTTAGGGTTAAGGTCGAATTTGCCAGCGAATTTAGATACCGC
Source organism: Campylobacter sp. RM9328 (assembly GCF_012978615.1). Lineage (NCBI taxonomy): Bacteria > Pseudomonadati > Campylobacterota > Epsilonproteobacteria > Campylobacterales > Campylobacteraceae > Campylobacter > Campylobacter sp. RM9328. Next base: position 9,832 of record NZ_LIWF01000008.1, read on the forward strand.
AAGCCTAAGCTTAACACAAATTCTCTATTTATCGTTATCTCTCAAAGCGGCGAAACAGCCGACACACTTGAAGCTTTAAAGATCGCAAAAGAGGCTGGACTTAAAACCTTAGCGATATGTAATGTTGATAACTCGTCTATCGTGCGTCTTGCCGACACAACTCTTCTAACTAGAGCCGGCATAGAAAAAGGCGTGGCTAGCACAAAGGCGTTCGCAACACAGATCGTTTTACTTTGGATGCTTGTTTTGCAAATGGCAAGCGCAAAAAAAAGCATAAGCCAAAGCGAGCTTGATACTGAAATTTCAGCCTTACTTCATATACCTCAAATTTTAAATATCGACAATAGCTTGCAAGAGCGTATTCACCGTCTTGCAAAACATTATCTGCATGGACATGGATTTTTCTTTATCGGAAGAGATATATTCTATCCGCTAGCTCTTGAAGGGGCATTAAAACTAAAAGAAATTTCATATCTACACGCGGAGGGTTATCCTGCAGGAGAGATGAAACATGGCCCTATAGCACTTGCCGATGATAGGCTATTTACTATCGCACTAATGCCTCAAACAACGCTTTATGAAAAGACAAAAAGCAATGTTGAAGAGCTTGCAGCAAGGGATGCCTACATACTAGCCATAAGCCCAAATGAGTTTGAGCTAAGCGATGATTTTATAAAAACAAGCAAGCAAGAACACCCTATGAGCGAGTTTTTTGAAATGATGATAATACTTCAAATTTTTGCTCTTGAAATTTCAATAAGACTTGGCAACAACGTAGACATGCCAAGAAACCTAGCAAAAAGCGTAACCGTAGAATAACTTCATATCTTGCCTGACCACAGATCAAAGCGATAAAAAACGCTTTGATTTTAGTCAGGGCAGACTCTAAATTTTAAAACTAACCTAAAATTTCGACCAAGCGAGACCTTGTCTCCTCACCCCATTCGCTTGCACTTATCACGCCGTCAACATCGCAAAGCTTTGCTTCATTTACCATGCAGTATTCGCTAAGTGCATTTTTGTATCCGCCTCTTATGCAAGCCTCTTTACCGATTAAAAATCCGGCTCCGCCGAATACCAATGCTCCAAGGTCAAAACACATCTTTATTCTAGCGCTAGAGCCACTCCTGACCCATGATAAAAAAATTTCATCATACCTTAGACTAAGTGCTCCGATACCGTCAGGAACAACCATCATATCTATACCATAAAGACTTTCTCCATAAATTTCAGGATGAAGCCTTATCCCGCTTTCATCGATAATCTCGGCTTTAAAAGCATAAGTTTTTACACTTATTTTTTCAAAAGTGCGTAAAAAACTATGTATCTGAGCAAAATTTAGCAAATTTACCTTGTCATATAACAAAATACCAACTTTCATCTCTATCCTTTATCAAAAATCTCAGCTAAATTTTAATGAAGCGCCTCATTTAACTTTATTGCTCTTTTACTTGCACTAGCGGTGATTTGTCCTGTTTGACTATTCTGACGGAAGTGAAGTCCACTTACTCCAGATAGCTCAAGACCTTTATAAATTTCTTTTTCAAATTTAAACTCAGGATTTATCAGGGCTAATTTACCGCGCTCTTCCTTGCTTATATACACTTTCGTTCCTTCAAGCACAGCTATGCCTGCGTCTACAATGCACTTGTCTCCAAGAGGTATGCCGGTAACCGAATTTGCACCAAGCAAGCAGTTTTTACCGATACTTACTGGGTTGCCATTTGTTCCGCTTAAGACGCCAAGTATGCTAGCTCCTCCACCGATATCGCTTCCCTCGCCAACCACCACCGAACTACTTACACGCCCTTCTATCATCACGCTTCCTGTAGTTCCCGCGTTAAAATTCACATACGCAGCTCCAGGCATAACGGTTGTTCCTGCGCTTATTAAAGCACCCATCCTAACCTTTGCACTATCAAGGATTCTCGTGTTATCACAAGGTATGATATGACTTAAATATCTTGGAAATTTATCTACGCTAACTATTGTAGGATACTCACCGTTCATCTTTAAATTTACCTCGTTTTGACGTAACCATTCAAGCTCGATCGGTTTGCTGTTTGCATCCCAAGCGACATTTGGCAGCACACCAAATGCTCCATCAAGCACAAGACTTCTAAGTGGCGCTTTTTGTAAACTAAGCAGATAAAGTTTAAGGTAAACAACCTCTACACTTAACGGTTTTGTATCTTCAAATATAAAAACAACACGAAATTTACCAACATTTTTTTGCTCTTCAAGAGCGTGTTTTACATTATAAACCACCTCAACATTTTTATGTGTTTGCATCTCATCTTTAAACACACCAAGAAGTTTCCATGCTTTTTTTGCTGCTCTTTGGCTAAATTCCGCCACAAATTCACTGCCATTAAAATCAACACTTATCCCATCTTCGCTCAAAGCCCAGATAATAGCTGCCGCACTTAAAAAATTTTCCTTAAAACTTACGGCCGCATAGCTTGCTTGCAAGATCTTATCTTGATCTAGCTGGCCTTTATCGACCCTTGCGATACCAAAAGCGATCGGGTCTTTATAGCCTTCGCTTGCTCTTAGGGTTTCGCAAAATTCTTTAAATTCATTGGCTGTTTTTATTTCGATTTTTGACATTTTTGCTTCCTGATTTTTTAAAAGAGTTTAGCAAATTTTGTATAAAAGATTGATGATTGAAAAATGAGAGTAAAATTTAAATTTATATGAAAGAAAAATGGTAACAAAATTCTAAGTCAAGCAAATCCGGTGTCGACTTAGAATTTTAATTAGCTTAAAAGTATTATTTACTGCAAGCTGACTGTCCATCCATTACAGGCTGTATAGCAGAGTTATCGGCACCGCCGTCATTATTTATCTTTTCTATCTCTTCCCAAAGCTTTTTAGCTGCCTCTTCGTAGCGTTTTGCAGTTATGCTTTCAGGCTGATAAAAGCTTATAGGCTTACCGCTATCGCCACCTACACGCACTGCCGGCTCGATAGGAATTTCAGCTAAAATTTGAGTGTTATAATCTTTAGCTATAGCCTCTGTTGTGCCCTTGCCAAAGATATCATACTCTTTACCGTTATCAGGACAGATAAAACCGCTCATGTTTTCTACTATTCCTGCGATTGGGATATGTAGTTTTTCAAACATATCTAGTCCGCGTTTACTATCATCAAGTGCAACAACTTGAGGTGTAGTAACACATACTCCGGCAGTTACAGGCACGTTTTGAGCTAAAGTTAGTTGCGCATCACCGGTTCCTGGAGGCATATCTAAGAACAATATATCAAGCTCGCTCCAAAGCACGTCTTTTAGTAGCTGCTCGATCGCTTTCATTATCATAGAGCCACGCCAAATTAACGAAGCACCCTCTTCCATCAAAACACCCATACTCATCATCTCAACACCGTGACTAAGGATAGGCTTTAGTTTGTTGCCGATAACTTGCGGTTGAGTTTGTGTCTCGCCTAACATTCTAGGGATATTTGGACCGTAAATATCAGCATCTAAAATTCCCACTTTTTTACCAAGTTTAGCCATAGATATAGCTAGATTTAGAGTTGTGGTTGACTTGCCAACGCCGCCTTTACCAGAGCTAACCATGATGAAATTTTTTATCTGAGGTGCGATATTTTTACCGCTAACTGAGTTGCTTTTCTCATCAGGTATCTTTGGCTGAGCGATACGAATAATCGCCACATGCGGTGTTAAAACACGCTTAATATCCTCTTTTAGCTCTTTTACCATCTCAGGATTTGAGCTTACTATCTCAACATCAACCTCTATCGGATCGCCCTCTTTAACGCTTTTTACAAAGCCAAAATCCACAATACTTTTTTCAAAGCCAGGATATATAACGCCTTTTAGGCGCTTTAAAATTTCCTCTTTATTTAACATTATTTTCCTCCGTTATCTTTCTTGAAATTTTATATGCACAAAATTTTGGACCACACATAGAACAAAAGTGCGCCTCTTTAAACACATCTTGAGGCAAGCTCTCGTCATGCAGCTCTCTTGCCTTATCAGGATCAAGCGCTAGTTCAAACTGCTTGTTCCAGTCAAAATTATATCTAGCATCGCTCATTGCATGATCGCGATCTATCGCTCCTGCTCTACCGCGAGCTATGTCGGCTGCGTGCGCTGCGATCTTATGGGCGATTATACCGTCTCTTACGTCAGCGGCATTTGGCAAGCCAAGATGCTCTTTTGGAGTAACATAACAAAGCATAGCTACACCATAAGATGCCGCCAAAGCCCCACCTATAGCACTTGTGATATGATCATATCCAGCACCTATATCAGTAACAAGTGGACCTAGCACATAAAACGGTGCATTATGACACCACTCTTGCTGAATTTTGACGTTGTATTCGATTTGATTTAACGGCACGTGTCCTGGACCTTCGACCATAACTTGCACGTTTTTATCCCATGCTCTAAGCGTAAGCTCGCCAAGTACCTTTAACTCGCTCAACTGCGCTTCATCAGTTGCATCATACAAGCAGCCTGGACGCAGACTATCTCCTAAAGAAAGAGCAACATCATACTTAGCGCAGATATCTAAAATTTGATCAAATGCCTCATAAAAAGGATTTTCTTTATGGTAGTGCATCATCCAAGTCGCCATAAGGCTTCCACCACGACTTACTATGCCCATTTTACGCTTTGATATAAGCGGCATAAATTTAAGTAAAAACCCGGCGTGTATCGTAAAATAGCTAACACCTTGTTTTGCCTGCCGCTCGATCACTTCAAGCATCGCTTCAATGGTCAAATTTTCTATCTCGCAAACATCATGTATGATCTGATACATCGGAACAGTACCAAGAGGAACGTTGCAATTTTTAATTATCGCCGTTCTTATCTCGTCAAGATCGCCTCCCGTGCTTAAGTCCATAACCGTGTCTGCACCGTATTTTAGACAAATATCAAGCTTTTCAAGCTCGCCGTTTATATCACTAACAAGACTTGAATTGCCGATATTTGCATTTACTTTTGTTTTTGCGTCTATACCGATCGCCATCGGGATTAAATTTGTGTGATTTATATTTGCAGGTATTATCATGCGTCCTTTTGCTACACACTCTCTAACAAAGTCAGGCTCTAAACCCTCAACCTTTGCGACATGGTGCATTTCAGGCGTTATGACACCCTGTTTGGCGTAATACATCTGCGTTGGAGTAGCATCGTTTTTACGCTCTTTTATCCACTCTTTTCTCATGATTTTTCCTAAAATGAAATCGGATAATTTTACTGCATTTTAACTTCTGTTATGCTTTAACATAAATTTATGTCTATCTTTTCAAATTTACAAAGCAAAATTCAAGTTTTATAGATGTATAATATCGTAACATTTTGATGTTTATTTACATAAAATACTCTTTAAAACAACATGCTTTAAAGTTGTTTTATGTTTTATTTTTTGCCTTTTCTCACAAAAATCTTAATAATGTTTCTAAAAGAAACCAAAAATATCAAACAAAAGGCAAAGCAAGGAGATAGATTTGCTAGATATTACACTTATTATGCTTGGAGCCGGGGATTCTACGCGTTTTGGACTACCGGTAAAAAAACAATGGCTAAGAGTAGGTTCTGATCCGCTTTGGCTAGTGGCAACTAAAAATTTGAGTGGTTTTTACTCATTTAAAGATGTTATAGTTGTTAGTAAAGAGAGTGAGTATATGTCCTTTTTCGCGCCAAATTATAAATTTATAAATGGTGGACAAACTCGCCAAGAAAGCCTAAAAAACGCACTTTCACTAGTAAAAAGCGAATTTGTTTTAGTAAGCGATATAGCACGCCCGATGATACCAAAAGAGCTTTTTAATAAAATCATAGAAGGCGCGAAGCAAGCAGACTGCGTAGTTCCTGCACTTAAGATCGCAGACACTGCCTATCTTGGCGAAGAGGCTATCGATAGAGAGAGAGTAAAACTTATACAAACCCCTCAACTTTCACGCACAAATTTACTAAAACAAGCGCTTGAAACAGATGTTACCTATACAGACGATAGCTCTGCTATAAGAGCAGTCGGCGGGTCTGTTTGGCATATTTTAGGAGATGAAAGAGCTAGAAAAATAACCACAAAAGAGGATCTTTCACGGCTTAACCTTGTCTCTCCTAGCCTTGAACAATTTGTCGGCACGGGATTTGACGTGCATGAGTTTGCAAAGGGCAGAGAGCTCTGGCTGTGCGGGGAAAAGCTTGAATTTGAACTAGGGTTAAAGGCTCACAGCGACGGAGATGTAGCGCTTCATACTTTAACAGATGCGATCTTGGGAGCTGCAGGGCTTGGCGACATAGGAGAGCTTTTTCCTGATACGGACGCAAATTTTAAAGACATAAGTTCGATGTTTTTGCTAAAAGAGGCTTATAAAAAAGTCCAAAGCGTTGGTTTTGAGCTTGTAAATGCAGACATAACGATAATGGCTGAAAAACCAAAAATTTCTAAATTTAAAAGAAAAATGGCGGAAAATATCGCGGTCGCTTTGAATTTAACACCAAATCGCATAAACGTAAAAGCAACTACCACCGAAAAACTTGGCTTTGTTGGACGTGGCGAAGGCATAGCCGTTATAGCAAGTGCGAGTTTAAAATATTATGACTGGACAAAAATATGAAAATTTTAATAGTAGAAAATGAAATTTACCTAGCAGGCTCTATCGCAAGTAAATTAGCTGACTTGGGTCACGAATGCGAGATAACAAATAACGTCAAAGACGCACTTAAATACGAAAATTTCGATGTTGTGCTACTTTCTACAGCACTTCCGGGGCAAGACTTCTACCCTGTGATAGATAAATTTCAAGATGCTATCATCATACTTCTTATCGCTTATATCAGTAATGATACCGTTTTAAAGCCGATACAAGCGGGAGCAAATGACTACATCCAAAAGCCTTTTATGCTTGAAGAACTCGTTAGAAAGATAAGGCATTTTGAAGAACACAAACGCATGAAAGCACTTTTACAAAGCTACGAAGACTACATACAATACACTCTTCGCAACTACAAAATAGACGACATAGACGTCAAAAAGGTAAAACTCCCTCTTTTAATACGCACGTCAAAAATACCTTATGCGGACAAATTTGTCCAGCTTTATATGAGCGAGATGAAGACCCCTTTTATCTTCTGTCCGGCAACTAAACTAGCCCAGATCGATAAAATTTTAAAACAAAATCCAAAAGAGTATCTTTATATCTCAAATTTTCAACTACTAAAAAATGACGAACAAGAGAGAATTTTATCGTTTTCATACAAAAAAAAGATAGTCATCTCAACAACAGACCTAGAGCTATCCGTGCCTTTTGATACGCTTGATATAGTAAATAAGGCGCAAGGATTTAGCGTGGATGAGATAGTAACTATCGACGAATACATAAGACACATTATAACCACATATCAGGATAGATTTCCAGATACGGAACTATCTAAAAAACTTGGAATTTCACGTAAATCACTTTGGGAGAAAAGAAAAAAATATGATATCCTCAAGAAAAAATAAAACTATAGCCATAAGCACCGAAGCGTTTGGAACGCTTGAACTTATCAAAAACAACATCATCTCAAATTTTAGCTCTTTTATGGACTATGATCAGATAAAAGCAACGAACAAATACGGTTTTTTCGAGAGTGAGCCGATGCCTTACTCTTTTGGATTTGCTCCATTTGGCGATGAAAATCAAGCAGTCGTAAAAAGCTTAAAACAAGGAGAGAGAGTAAATTTATCGCTAAAAGGTGAGATAATCGGGCATGTGGATGCAGATAAAATTTTTAAACTAGATAAACAAACAAGTGAAAAAAATATATTTTTAGCTAACGAATCAACAAGTGTCCATCAGATGAGACTTGGAGAATACGCCCTAAGCGGAGAATTTGAAATTTATGACCAAGAGCTAAAAAAGACAAAACAACGCCTTCAAAAGGTCATTAAAGAAACGGGTGCAAAGAGGATAACTGCGCTTTTCCTTACTGCTGATCCATTTAACCGAGCACATGAGCGCCTAGTGAGAATGACGATAGATAAAACCGACTTGGTTATTGTGTTTTTAGTAAGAACAACGCAAGATAGTCATATAAACTACGACTTGCGCAAAGAGGTACTTGAGTATTTTAACCAAAACTACTTACCGTCAAATAGGATTTTTATATTTCCGTTAAGAAACACAACCCTTTTTAGTTCACATAAAAATCCAACACTTGAGTATATAACTGCTCACCATTTAGGAGCAGACAAGCTAGTTATCGGGCAAAATCACACAGGCATAGGTATGTTTTTTGATCAAAACGAAGCCCATACTATACTTGATAAATACAAAGACGCTTTAAAGATGGATATCATCATCTTACCTGAACTTGTTTACTGTAACAAGTGCAAAACTCTTGTAAGCACAAAAACATGCCCGCATGGTGCACATCATCACATCAAATACCATCCAGACACTATAAAAACGCTACTTTTTCAAGGTATTTTGCCGCCTGCTATCTTGATACGCCCGGATATATCGGCGCTTATTTTGTCACAAATTTTACCGGATAGGTTTAAAGATATTCAAAAACTATGCGATGATTTATTTCCAAATTCAGGTCTTCTTGAAAAACGCAGCGATCGCGACTTTTATGAAGAGTTAATGAAACTTTATCAAACATCATCAATGACTTAAGGACGATACATGCAAAAATTATTTTTGACATTTTTTGGCACTGGGCTTTTACCAAAAGCTCCTGGGACTTGGGGTTCGCTAGCCGGTATGGTTTGCGCATATATAATTCTTGCGTATTTTTCTTCTACGACGCTGTTTTTAGCTAGTATTTTGCTGTTTTTGCTTGGCGTAAGCGCAGTGGAAAGCTATGAAAAAATAACCGGTAAACACGATAGTTCACATATCGTTATAGATGAAGTTGCAGGTGTATTTTTAGCGATAGCTATTAGTGGAGCTACGTTTGCTCAAATTTTGCTATCGTTTTTATTTTTTAGACTACTTGACATCAAAAAGCCGTCTATTATCGGACGTATAGACAGAAATGTCAAAGGCGGACTTGGTGTTATGGGAGATGATATGGTCGCTGGATTTTTCGCGGGACTTATGAGTGCGATAGCTTATGGTATATGCCTAAAATTTGGTATAAGTTTGATCTAAGCTCGTTAATATACGAGCTTTTATCTTGCTCTATTTTTTCTATTCTCTACGCCTTGGCTTTCATACTCCTCTATCTCGACGACATACTCGGGATTTTTCTTCTTAAGTCCGGCGTTTAATACGGTTATTATCTTAGCATCGGCATTTTTATGACTACATATAAGAAGAACCAAATTTAAATATATTCCCGCTTCTTGAGGCGCTTTTCCGTTTTGTTTTTGTGGAAATTTAAACTCTTCTATAAATTGACTTACAACCATAGCTAGATCATCTTTGCTCTTTTTGCTATCAGAAGCTATACTGATAAGATCTTTTATGCTAGTCTCTTTTTTGGGAGTTGCTTGCTTTGCGGACTTAGGAGCCACTTTATGTTCTATGTCGTCATTTTTTATAAATTTGATCAAAACCATCATAAGCACGATAATAGCGATTAAAAAAATCGCTATTATAACAAGCAAAATCGTGCTTTGTGTGCTCATATTAAAGTCTTGAACAGATATTACGTTTTGGATACGCTAGAAGCGTAATCGCCACCATAACACCTATCATGATCCAAATAAAATCCGGTACCGGCAACGGATCTCCTGCTGCATACGAGTGCATACCCGCCAAGTAGAAATTCACACCAAAATACGTCATAAGTATCGCCCAGTATGCAAAAAACGATGCAACAGCAAAGGCGTATTGGTTATTAAGCTTTGGTATAAATCTAATATGTAAAACTGCCGCATAAACCAGTATCGACACAAGAGCCCAGGTCTCTTTACTATCCCAACCCCAGTATCTACCCCAGCTTTCATTTGCCCAAACACCGCCTAAAAAGTTTCCTAAAGTTAGCAAGCTAAGACCAAGTATCATCGCCATCTCATTTATACGGGTAGCCTCTGTAATGTTGCGTGAAATTTCTTCGTTTGGTTTTTTCTTGCTTTGCATGATGATAAGTATAAGTACAAAACCGCCAAGCAATGCACAAAGCCCTAAAAATCCATAACTAGCCGTAATAATAGAAACATGGATCGTTAGCCAGTAGCTTTGAAGAACAGGCACAAGCGTTGTTATCTGTGGGTCCATCCAGCTTAAATGTGCAACAAAAAGCGTAACACCGGCAAGTATAGATGTAAGCGCGATAGCTATCGGGCTACGTTTTGAAAACACTATACCAGAAAGACCAAGCGCCCAAGCGATATATACCATAGACTCATAGGCATTACTCCAAGGAGCGTGTTCTGCGATATACCAGCGAAGCCCAAGACCAATGGTATGAACTGCAAATGCAAGTAAATTTATGCCATATATCACCTTAACGATCTTGTCGATATTTAGCTTTGGAGCTAACATTTTTATAAACACAAACAGTAACAACACTAAGCCGGCTAGTAAATATATCGGTGTTAAGCGATCAAAAACTTGCAGCTTGTTAAACAAAAGCTCGGTTTCTATCTTTTGCTTTGCAGGCATTATTTGTGAGCCGTAGTTGTTTTGATACTCAAAAATTTTATCCAAAGCCTTATCCGCTTCACTCCATTCTTGAGTTTTTACCGCATTATCAACTGCTGTAAAATAATCCCTCATCATGCCTATAACCAAATTTCCCTCTTCAGGAGAAAAATACATCATTGCCGATGCAGGAGAGTACCAAGTGTTTGATGGATCATCTTGTTTTGGAAAAATTTTAAATATCTCTCCTATAAACATCATATAAAAGACATTTAGCCTTTCATCTATCTTGATCACATCTTTATCAAAAGTGCCACGCGAGCCAGGGTGTTTGCGGTTAGCTTGTTCGGCAAATTTAGTAAGCTTATACTCGCTTCTGCCATCCTTACCTAGTTTAAAAAAGTCGTTAAAACTAGCGTATTTTGCATTTTCAGATACTCCCAAAACCTTTTTTAACTCGCTGCTTGACCCAAGTGCGATCACAAATTCATTACGCCAAAACTCCGGCATAACCATTATGGAAAGCGCTGCTTGGTTTGAGTCAAGCGAACCGATACGATCTTTTCTGTGAAATTTGTTTAATACTTCTTTACTAAGCGTATCAAAAGGTTTCATCCTGCCGTCAGGACTTTGCACGATAAGCCTTGAAAGCTTTTTGGCATGCTCTGGACTTATACGAGGCAAGAAGTCGTCAGCCGCTTTTAGCTGAGTTAAATTTAAAGCAAAAAGTCCGATCACAAGGAAGCTTGCTACTTTTTTTACAGAGTCGTTATCTATCAGTTTTGCTAGCTTTCTAAATCTACTTGTGGGGTTTACTACATTTAAGAAAAATCCTATGCCAAGCAAAAAGTATCCGATATAAGTCGGGATCTTGCCGGGGTCTTTGTTTACTGATAGTATTGTTCCGCGCTCATCTTGATCATATGAGCTTTGGAAAAATCTATATCCATCATAATCTAAAACGTGATTCATATATATCCTATAATCAAAACTTGGACTATCTCCATCTTTAACGACAACTTCACTTGCATAGCTCATTGGGGAATTTGAGCCAGGGTATCTTTTTAATTCAAAATCTTTTAAATACAAACTAAAAGGAAGCTTTATCTGTTGAAGTCCCCAAGATGCGTTAAACTGCTGACCTGCGACTGTAGCTTTACTAGGCTCTATAAGGTTATAAAACAGTGGAATTTCTTTGCTCTCACCCTTATATGTTAAAAGCACGTTTACTACGTCAAATTCGCCGTTTTGATTTGCCATGAGCTTTCTTTTTGCCTTAGCTGAAATAAATTTAGATATAAAATTTACTCCCTCTATCGTGTATAAATTTTTCTCTTCAAACTCATTTACACTCTCTGGGCTAATCACACTTTTAGAACTATCTATCATTGAAATTTTACTTAACTCCATGCTTGAAGTAACGCTAAATTTTCCATTTTCTAGTTTAAAAAGAACAAATTTTTGATTAGATTTTGGCATTGTGTTAAATAAGAAGCTTATATCACCTGCAACGACTTCTTCGCCCTCAAGTAGATATACATCTTCTCTATTTTCATCATCAGAGATCGTTAGCTCTATAACGGCTCTTCCACCCTCATCGTCGACAAATCTATATGCGGCGCTTGGCAGATACTCTACAAATTTCATATTAGCACTATCTTGACCGATCTTGAGCTTTATATCAAAGCCGTTTGTTACTATGTCGTTAAATGAACGAGGTATCGAAGTAGTAACCTCTTGTCCATCAACCAACGAACTTAGACTTATGTATGTGCCTTTTGTTGTTACAATATTAGTTTGGGAATTTTCTCTAATATGCACATTGCCTTCAAATCCAAAATACCTAGTTATCCCTGCGCCTATAAGTATAACTATAAAACCTGCATGAAAAAGCAATGACGGGAGTTTTTTGACATTTAAAAGCTTATATTGATAAATATTGTAGGCTAAATTTATACCTAACAATAACTGCACAAATGCAAACCAACCAGCACCATATACATAAAACCATGCGGCTTCGGTACCAGACTTACTCTCAATAATGGTTGCCGCGCCACTTCCGATAGCAAAGATGATCATCAATACTATCGCTGAACTCATACTTAAAAAAACTGATTTAAAACCAAACATTAAATACCTTTGTTGTGTAATCGCACAATTATATAATAAAATATTTAACGCAACCGTTAATTATATGGTTTTTTAGGGAGTTTGTGAGGAAGCTAAAGATATAGCGTAAAATTCATATAAATTTATTATAAATTTTACGCTCTTAAGGATTGGTTGTCAAAAAGCGAGCTACCGATAGATATTTTATCTTAGATAGCTGCCTTGTTTTTTCTCGGTAGAAACAGGTTTATTTTGTAGCTCCTCTTGCTCACTTAATGCATCTTTGCCTTTTAGGTATGCGATTATCGCTCCAAGATCTTGGTTGTTTACTATCTTGGCCTGTGTTTGCATAAGTAGTCTTCCACCCTTGCCAAATTCCGTATCACTTCTATATGAAATTATAGAGTCTTCTATATCCTGGGCACTTAAATTTTTAAGAGCTGTTGATCCATAAGGTCGTTTGTCTGCATTTTCACCGTGACAGCTCATGCACTGCTTTTCATACAGTTCTTTTCCTAAAGATGCGCTATATCTACCTTTGCGATCGACGCCGATTTTTACTATCCTGTTATCTTTGTATTTTCTAGGGTCTTCGTCGATGAAAACTTGAATTTTCTCATTTTTTTCATTGGCCTGTTTTGTTGCCATATCAGCAAGTTCTTTGCCAAACTCTCCATACGCTCTTATATAGTAAACTTCTGAAGCGCCAAATACACTTGCCGCAAAAACACACGCCAAAAAAGAAATTTTAAAAATTTTCATAAGCTTCCTTTTAAATGTCCTAAATTTAAAAATCCCAAGTTAGGGATACTAACTTGGGATTATATCATAAGCTTGTTAAATAAAGCTAAGTGAATTAGAATGAGTATCTAGCCTCAAATCTATATTTTTGAGAATCGCGATCAGATGCACCTTTTTCATCATAGTTAGCCCATGAGTAGAATGTGCTGAATTTTAGCTTTTTGTTGTATTGGTAAGCTACAGCAGGCATTACTTCTTGGTAATCTGTTTCATTACCTCCAGTGTATTTAACTGTACCAGCTACATAATCAACACTAAATTTAAATTTATCAATTCCATAACCTAGTTTAGCAAACCAGAAGTTACCTTTACCTTCAGCTAATGTATAATCACCAACTTTATCAGAGAATTGCTCAGCAACATCTATTAAAGAGCCTTGGTCTTCTAGGCTAAATGATGTCATGCCTTTGTTTTTAACATCATATCCGATATAACCAGCAGTTGCGTTAACGCCAAAGAATTCGCCAGATAACTCACCTGCATAGAATTTACCGTCATTATAATCAAAGCCTAGAGCTTTTCCTGCATTTTTAATATCTGAATTTGCATCAGAATTTACAAATTGACCTTTAAAGCCGATATTTACATCATTAGTAACATCAAAATCACCTGCTAGTTCAAGAGCAAGAAGGTCTGTTAGGTTTTCAAGAGAAGCATACCATAGTTGGAAACTAATAGGATCATAAGAACCGATAGCAGCTACACCATATAGGTTACCTGCATCATATTGCTCTAGTGTTCTGCCAGCAATAGGAGCTGGAAGCTTAGCTGTTACTGCTTCAAAATCATAAAGACCGCCATCACTCTCTTGCTTATCATTTTCAAGTCCATCAAATGCTATAGCAGCTAGAGTTAAGCCCTCTACATCTTTATTTAAAACCTTAATACCTGTGCCAATAGCATCATCAGTAAAGAATGTACCTAGAGTTTGTTTACCTGCTGTGATTGTAGTGTTAGCATAAGTATATCCTAGGTAAAATTGATGGATGCCTAGATTACTATCATTATTTACATTTGTTTTGTCTGTTCCAGTGTTTGTTCTGCCTGAATCGTCAGTCTTGTTATATCTAAGACCTATAACGCCAAAGAAGTTATCATCGATAGCCGCTTTGAAGTTAGCTATAAATTTAAACTGATGTCCTGCGCCAGTTGTGCTTCCAACTGCATCATCTGTAGTTTTATTTGTATAGCGGTATCTTGCCATACCTGAAACGTCTACATTTTTAATAGCCTCTTCAAGTGGAGTAGCAGAAGCAACGCTTGAGAAAGCACCTAAAGCAACCAAAGTAGCTAGACTAATTTTAGCTAATTTCATTTTCTAAGTCTCCTTTTAAGAAATATTGTGAAAGCCATTATAATACAGATTTTTTGATTTTAAGCTTAAAAAATCATAAAAATCTACGAATTTGTTACCGTGTATTTACCGTATATAGAGCAAATATGCTTTTGTTAAGAAAAAGGACTTGCTAATGTAATATGAAAATATGCAAAAAATAATTTTATAAAAAGAATTATGACAAAAAAGCATGAAAGATAAGGAAAGGGGCGAAGTTCCATCACAGCCCCTTAAAAGGAGTTCTAGTTTTGATTGCTTGGTGAAATTATAGTCAATGACAGTAAATCAACGGCTAATCAAAAAGATATATGCTCCTCTTTTGGTACTTCTATCTTTGTTTTTATATTTTTACGATTTGTATTGATTGTATTTTGCGGTTTTTTGATGCCTGAAATTTTGCCAGACGAACTTCCCTCACGTATGAGAAGCATACTCTCAAGGTTTCTGCCAAAAAATGTCGCGTAAACAAGATCGCCTTTGTCATAGTAGTATTTATTAGCACAAAAATTTGCGCTAGGTAACTTAGAATTTTTAGTGTCAACAGCAATGATAGTATAACAATATCCGCCATCTTCATAAGTAAGGTCTTTGATAAAACCTTTGATAGAACTTTTAGCAGGCTTTTGCACTACGATATTTTTTGGCTTAGATGGTTGTTTGTAAAAAAAGGAACAACCACCAAGAGCAAAAACTACAAAAATAGATATTAAAATTTTAAACATACAGACCCTTAAGCAGAAACATTTAGAACATTTCCACCAAGAGAAGCGATCTTTTCGTCGATAGAAGATAGGGCCTTATCGATAGTCTTTTGTGAAATTTCAGGCAAATTTCCACCCCATGCTTTTTGAGCTTCATTAAAACCTCTTAAAATTCCTTCGCGACCGGCTTGAAGCTTTTCTAAATCATCGCCTGCAAAAGATAAAACAAAGCCTGAAAGTCTTTGCGCGGTATTTGTAATACCAAAAAAACCCTCTTCACTCACTAGTGCACTTGCTTCATCTACATTTAACTTATCTATAGCTGTACCGTTATATCCGATGGAAGATAGGTCAAGTCCGCTTAAAATTTCAGATAAATTTGACGGCACGCCGGATATCACACCGCTTAATGCGCTTTGAGCGGAGGAGTTCGATGTTGTTTGGGCTGAAATTTGTGCTTGAAATTGTAAAAAATAACTATTTGAAAGCTCTTTTGCACTCATTGAGGAGAATTCTTTTAATTTCTCTTCATTGTTCTTGTTTAAAAGAGTATCTTGTTTTGTTTGTGTTTTTTCGCTTATCGTTGTTAAAATGCTTGAATTTAGGCTAACTTGCATATTTGCTCCTTTGCAATAATCTGCCACCAATATCGTCAAAAATGAAAATTTCTTTAGGTTTAAAAGGAAGAAAAAAGGGCGAAATTTTCGCCCTTGGGGTTTTATTTGCTTAAAGTTGCGTTAAGCATCCAAATTTCTTTTTCGTATTTTGCTATTTGCTCTTGAGCATAAGCTTGAGTTGTTGTATCGCCCTCGGCAACTTCGTCAAGGTCTTTAAATTCTTTTAAAAGATGTTTATACTCTGCTAAAACGATCTCCAAAACTTCTGTTGGAGTATAAGATGGTTTTGCTTCGTGTTTAATGCAAGTTAGTTTTGCCAACTCCTCAGCTTTAACAACAGCTGTACCGCCAAGCATGATAGCACGCTCTGCAACAGCATCGAAAATTTCGCTCATATCATCATATGCTTTTTCAGTGTATTCGTGAATGCTAAAAAACTGAATTCCTTTTACATTCCAGTGAAGATCGTGAAATTTAACATATAACGCGTTTGCGTCAGCCTGAATTTTATTTAGTCTTGCTATAACTTTTGACATTTTGTCTCCTTTTGTTAATTTGGCGTAATTTTAACACAGAATGCTTAATAATTATTAAATTAAATAATAAATTTTATTATTTAGGAAAATTTATCTTACTTTATAGTGAACACTTCCATTATAGCAAATATCTTCGGCTTTGACGTTATCATTTGTTAAAATTTCGCTTATTCCTTGTTTTTTATCTAGCTTGTCTTTATCAAACTCAACATCTTCTTGATATGCATAAACCATAGCAACAGTCGCAACCCCTTCGATCATCTCCATACGTCTAAAGGTTGCCACTTCGCCATTTACGTCGTCTGCGGTTACAACGGCTACGATTTTATCGTTTTTGTGAGCTATGATTTCTACATCTTTAAATTTACTAAGCTCGTTTAATACTAAATTTTTGTCTGCTTTTTCTTTTAAATTTATAACAACGCTTGAAATATTCATCTTACCTTCCAAAAATGTATGTTTTTCTCAAAAGCACTACTTAAAAGCATATCAGGAGAGATAAAGACTATACTATTTATCGTATTTTGAGGAGTTTGCAAACGCTTTACTTGCGTAAGAGAATTTGTATCAAAAACATAAATTTCACTCAAATCATCTTGAATATAAGCACCTGTTTTTGCGTCAGTGCTTAAAGCTATATCCATAACTGAAGTTTTTGCCTTTAGACGTCTTATCTCATTGCCCCGCAAAACAGCCACGCTCATATCAACGCCTGCAGTAAGCACAACGTTACCGTCATAGTCGATAGCATACATTGTATCTTTATGCACGTCTACAATCCTGCTCATATCCCTACTTTTAACATCGTAAAAGTAAATTTTACCTCCTTCGGTAGCTATAGCAACGGTTGTTTTGCTTGGATTTGCCTTCATATCAGCTAGAAGCGCGGTTGAAATTTTAAAGTCATGCTCACTCTTGCCGTTTTGTAAATTTATAATAGAAATTTCATTGCTGATAGTACCTAAAATCGCTTCATTTTCACTTAGAAACAGAGCTTTTTTAGCAGATTCGCCAAGTTGGGAAACAAGCTTTATGCCGCTATCTTTTACAAGATAAAGCGAACGTTTATTAGAATTTGCTTCAGCCAAAACCAGCAAAGAATCATTTAGCTCATCTATGCTTAGGATATTTGGTCGCAAAATTTCATCATTTATATTTTTAATGTCGTCAAAAACAATACTTTGCTTAAAAGTGTCATTTTTTACATCATAAATTTCTATACTACCGCTATAAGTTGCGATATAAAGGTTGTCATTTACAAGCGTCATAGACATGACATTTGCTTGTGTTTGTATGGTCTTAAAGGGCAAATCCTCGCCAAAAACAAAGCCCAAAAACAGTAAAAAAACTAAAAATACTCTCATAAGCTCTCCATTTTAATCGAATGTTTGAAGCAAGCATTAATACACTCGCCACATGAATTACAACGCTCGTTTATCATCGGACGAAAAACACCAAGAAAATCAATCGCCTTATACTTGCACGCATCTTGACAATTATAGCATATGACATCATTCCAAGCTAAGCAAGAATTTACTTGTATTGCTGTTTTTGCTCCGATATTTTGGCTAAATTTTAGATCTAGAACACTCTTTTTAACCGATTCACAAGCTATAGCACACTCTTTACAAAAGTTGCAACCCCTATCCTTAACGTCAAAAATCACTCTTTGTCCGTCAAAACTAAGCAACTCTCTTGCACAAACACTAACACAAGGTGCGTCGCAGCCCTCACAATCAAATTCACCGCTAAAATAAGGCGGAGTAATAAAGCGCGGCTGCTCCCCAACGGCAGTAACCGGCTTTAAAATTTTAGTAAATAGTGCGCGACGCTGCAACTATCTTACTCCCTCGTTTAAGATATCAAGTAAATTTGACTTAGCAGAGCCGTTGGCATCTCTAAATTCAGGAGTGAAGTTGTTTTTGATAGGCACTTTAACATCCGCTTGAGAAACGTGACAAGTTGTGCAGTTAAAGCGCTCGTCGTGCAAAATTCCCTTCAAGTCGGTTTTATTTCTTAAATCATACAAGTGTGAAGCAGGTATCGGTGTAGCTCCGCTATCTGCGGCAAATTCAGGCATATGACAGGTTACACACATGTTCATATCTTTAGTAATAGGCACTAAACCCTCTAAATCATGCGGGATAAACGGAGGTGCGTTTTCAAACGATCGGTCAAATTTCTTTGACATACCGGCAGGCTCTGCACTATAATTTATATCTCTAGCCGCGATATTGTCATTAGTAAGATCGCCTCTAAAACCCATATCGGTATCGCTTATGCTTTTGTTTGAAACCGCACAAGCACTTAAAATAAGCGCAAGTAGTGCGCCAAATGCTATAAATTTAAATTTCATCTTTCTTCCTTTAAATTTCTTATACTAAATTTCATCGCATCATCATTGCAAACATCAATACAGCGTCCACAACTTATGCACTCGCTATTTGTTACAAAACCGCTTTTATGCCCTACCATCGAAAGGACTTGCGGCTCGGGGCAAGCTTTTAGACATTTTGCACATTTGTTGCATTTGCTTAGGTCGTGACTGATACGAATTAGCGAAAATTTTGACAATAAAGCGTAAAACGCACCCAAAGGACAAATGTATCCACATATGCCTCTAGGTAAAACAAACATGTCAAAAACTATAATCACAAAGATCGCTGCTAATACAAAAATATCAAGATATATGATACCTCTTTGCACCATACCCACAAAACTTACACTCTCAAAAACAGGTAAAGAGAGCAAGGCTGAAAACACAAGAATTGCCAAAAGTAGGTAATATCTTGTGTTTTTAGGTAAATTTAAAAGCTTTGCGTCTTTATTAAAGCCTAGTTTTTCGCGTAGTTTTGCAGCCATATCCGTAAATAAATTTACAGGACAAACCCAAGCACAAAATGCACGTGGAGCAATAACAGCATATAAAATAGCCACAATCATAGCTCCAATAATCACACTCATACCGACACTTGCTCCTGCTAAAATAAGCTGTAGCAAAGCAAATGGATCAGCAAATGTGATCGCACCAAAAAGCGATGAGGCACTAAGATCGCCCAAAAGCAACTTTAAACCATAATGGTTTGATACGATAAACGCAACTAAAATTAAAATTTGAGTAAGCCTTCTAAAAAGTAAAATTTTCATCACAGCTCCCCATCATTTAAATAATCTTTAGCTTTATTAATATCAAGCTTTATGTTTGTATCAACGCCCTCGAGTCGCTTCTCGTCGCCTTCTACCCAACCTTTGACATAGTTTTGATCCACAGAGCCCATAACGATATCTCTAGGCATGATCTTAATGGCTGGATTTTGCGTAATGCAAACTCTTTCACATACTCCACAGCCTGTACAAACATCCATATCAACAACCGGTAGCAAAAATGCGTGTTTTGCGGTGCGTTCGTTTCGTCTGTACTCAAGTTTCAATGCCTTGTCTATAAGTGGACAATCACGATAACAGGCATCACAGCGGATACCCCAGTATGCGATACAGCTGTGAGTATCTATCATGGCAACGCCCATTCTTGCTTTATTGATGTCTAGCTCACCATTTGTGCTAACTAAAATTTTATCAAGTGCATTGGTCGGACAGGCTACCACGCAAGGTATATCCTCGCATAACTTGCAAGGAGTTTCACGCGGAGTAAAGTGTGGAGTGCCGTTTGCCACACCAGAGCTAAGCGTTGCTAGCTTTAACGTATCAAAAGGACATGCCTCAACGCAAAGCCCGCAACGTATACAGCTAGCTAAAAATTCGCTCTCATTTTTAGCTCCGGGCGGTCTAAGCAAAACTAGCTTATCCGCCTTTACAGCCTTTGTCCAAACAAAACTACCGGCAACAGCCAGCGCAACGGCTTTAAGTCCAAATTTTAGGACTTCTCTTCTATTTTGCACGACTAAGCCTTATAAACCTTAACGGCACATTTTTTATAATCCGTCTCTTTTGAGATAGGACAAGTCGCATCTAAACATACCTTGTTGATATACACGTTTTCATCAAAAAATGGTACATACACAAGTCCTACAGGCGGCTTGTTTCTACCATTTACATCAACACGTGCTTTGACTTTACCACGGCGGCTCTCTACCCATACTATCTCATTGTCAAGAATGCCGATCTTTTTCGCATCATCTTCATGCATGTAGCAAAGCGCCTCAGGAACAGCACGATAAAGTTCAGGAACACGCATTGTCATAGTGCCGGTATGCCAATGTTCAAGCACCCTTCCCGTACATAGCCATAACGGATACTCTTTGCTTGGCATTTCGCATGGATCCATATAAGGGCGGAAGAAAATTTTAGCTTTATTTGTTAGAGGAGTCTTATCTTGCGTTATCACGGCTTTTAAATTTCCGCTTGGAAGAGCTGCGTTTTTGTTACCGTAGAATGCAAAATTTTCACCCTCTTTTGCATATTTTTTAGCATAATAATCAAATTTAACGTTAAATCTCCACTGTGTCTCTTTGCCATTTACTACCGGCCATCTAAGTCCGCGCACTCTATGATACGTATCAAAATCAGCCAAGTCATGTCCATGTCCTACGCCAAATTTTCTATACTCTTCCCATAGATATTTTTGAACAAAGAAGCCATAACCGTTAAATTCTTTACCGTCTGAGCCGACAACTTTACGTTTGTCACCAAACACTTCAGAGTTATCGTAATCCTCCATAATAGCGTCTTTAGCGTTAAAGCTTTTTGCGTATTCATTAGCAAATAACACATCATAAAGCGTGTCTTCTTCGCTATAACCCATAGCTTTTGCTTCTTCAAGAACGCTAGGAAGAGTAACTTTATCATTTACTTTTACTTCGCCCCAGAACTCTTTTATCTTAAATCTTTTTGTAAATTCCATAATCTGCCACGTATCACTCATCGCTTCGCCGACAGGAAGAACTTGTTGTCTCCAGTGTTGAGTTCTACGCTCTGCGTTACCGTATGCACCCCATTTCTCATATATCATCGCTGTTGGAAGTATAAGGTCTGCAACTTTAGCAGAAATTCCAGGATATGGATCTGAAACAACGATAAAGTTATCCATCTCACGTGCCGCTTTTATCCAGTGGTTTGCATTTGCAGTGTTTTGCCAAGGGTTGTTTACCTGAACCCAGATAAATTTATTTTTACCATCTTCAAGATCACGAAGCATTTTTACATAGTGAGAAGCAACAACGTGGTTTATAGTATTTTTAGGAAGTTTCCAAATTTGCTCGGTTATCTCTCTGTGTTTTGGATTGGCAACGACCATGTCGGCAGGCAAGCGATGAACAAATGTTCCAACTTCGCGCGCTGTTCCGCATGCGCTTGGTTGTCCTGTTAGCGAGAAAGCACCGGATCCCGGAAGCGCTTGCTTGCCAAGCAGGAAGTGCACCATGTAGGCTTGTTCGTTTACCCATGTTCCTCTTTGGTGTTGGTTAAAGCCCATTGTCCAAAAGCTAACTACTTTGCGATTTTTCTCGATATAAAGGTCGGCTAATTGTTTTAATTTGGCTTTAAATTCATCTAGAGGCTCACTTGCGTCACCTTTTGCTATCTTGGCTGTAAATTCCAAAGTATATGGTGCAAGAGCTTTTTTAAACTCTTCAAAGCTTATATGCCAGTGTGCATCTGCCTTGCCGTTATTTTTATTTTCAAGAGTATCTCCTGCTTTCATGCCAAGGTACGCCAAAGTAACACCCTCAGCTTCACTTAAAACTTTTGATTTCTCTGTTGCTGCGGTATCTAACTCACTTGGTAGATATTTTGCGTGCTTGGTTTCCGGTCTAAGTCCGTAACCTATATCAACCGGACCTGTTGTAAATACGCAGTGACGTTTTACAAATTCCTGATCTATCATTTCAGGATGATTGTAAACTATCTCGCGAGCTATATAGTTCCAAATAGCCAGATCTGTAGATGGAGCAAAGATAATCTCTATATCTGCTAAATTTGAAGTTCTGTTTGAAAAAGTAGTTAAATTTACCACTTTAACCCTATCAGGATCACCAAGCTTTCTATCGCTTATGCGTGACCACAAGATCGGGTGCATCTCAGCCATGTTTGCGCCCCATGTTACGACAGTATCTGTCATCTCGATATCATCATAGCAACCAGCAGGCTCATCCACACCAAAAACTTGCATAAAACCGACAACGGCAGATGCCATACAGTGTCTTGCGTTTGGATCTATGGAGTTACTTCTAAAACCGCCTTTCATCATTTTTGAAGCGGCATAACCCTCCATGATAGTGTATTGGCCAGAGCCTAAAACTCCTACACCATGAGGACCAAGCTCTTTATAGGCTTTTCTAAATTGCACTTCCATTACGTCAAAGGCTTGTTTCCAGCTAACTTGCTTAAATTTACCTTTTTTATCAAATTCACCTTTTTCATTTACGCGAAGTAAAGGATGAGTTATACGGTCTTCGCCATACATTATCTTTGCATTAAAATAACCTTTAATACAGTTTAATCCACGGTTAACAGGTGCTTCAGGGTCACCTTTAACGGCTACGATCTTACCGTCTTTAGTAGCCACCATGATACCACAACCTGTACCACAGAAACGACAGGCAGCCTTATCCCAACGCCAACCTTTTTCTACTTCGTTTGCGTTAAGTCCGCTAGGTAGTGCGATACCGGCACTAGCACAAGCAGCCGTTGCGGCAGCTGATTTTATAAATTCCCGACGATCCATATTTTCTCCTTGATAAGAATTTAAGTCTTTGTACTTATTTGCCTAAAACATTAATATAACATAAATTTTATTTAAATCGGATTAACCCAGATCAATGAAGGATAAGAATTTATAATGATTATTAAATATTTAAGTGGAAAATTGTGAGATAAAATTTAATCAAAGACTACAACCACGATCGTAACGCAAAATAGTTTAAATATTGATAAGCATACTTATAAAGGTTATCCATAAATTTCACGAAAAATTTATCTATATTTTACGCAAGAGATAGAGTTTTAGTTTTAAATTTCTAATAAAAACGAGAAATTTCATTTTTTAAATGCATAGCAAGATAATATATCACACTATATTTTTCAATCAAAATCACAATAAAACATACAATAAACTTGAAGATTAATATAAATTAAATTTTCACACAAAGCTTGATTTTAACGTGATTTGGTAAATAGTTATAAATTAAAATAAATAGCGGTAAATAGATAAGTGGTGTCCCCATCAGGATTCGAACCTGAGGCCTCAAAATTAGGAATTTTGCGCTCTATCCTGCTGAGCTATGAGGACAATTTGCAATTTAAAGCGATAAATAATTAAATTTATATAAACTAAAAAGCCACCCAAATTTGGGTGGCTAGCTTTTGGCTTTTAGCCGTTTCTTTTCTTAATAATCTCTTCACTAACATTCTTTGGAACTTCTTCATAGTGATCAAATTCCATAGAGTATGTAGCGCGACCTTGAGTTTGGCTTCTAAGGTCTGTTGAGTAGCCAAACATAGACGCAAGTGGGCAGAATGCTGTAACGATCTTGTTACCACTTCTTTCATCCATTGAGTTTACTTGACCACGGCGCTTGTTAAGGTCACCGATAACATCACCCATATACTCTTCAGGTGTTTCAACTTCAACCTTCATCATAGGCTCAAGTATAACAGCGCCTGCTTTTTTAGCGCCCTCTTTAAAGCCCATAGATGCAGCAAGTTTAAACGCCATCTCAGATGAGTCAACTTCATGGTAGCTACCGTCAAATAAAGTAACTTTAACGTCTTCAACAGGGTAACCAGCAAGGATACCGTTTTGAAGTGCCTCTTTACAACCTTTTTCAACTGCAGGTATATACTCTTTTGGTACTACGCCGCCTTTGATATCGTTAACGAATTCAAATCCACTAGCAGCTTCAAGCGGCTCGATACGCAAGAAAACGTGTCCGTATTGACCACGACCGCCTGATTGTTTAGCGTATTTATACTCTTGCTCAACTGTCTTGCGGATAGTCTCACGGTAAGCAACTTGCGGTTGACCAACTTCTGCATCAACTTTAAATTCACGCAACATACGATCAACAATGATCTCTAGGTGAAGCTCGCCCATACCGCTAATGATAGTTTGACCACTCTCTTCATCGGTACTAACTCTAAAGCTTGGATCTTCTTGTGCTAGTTTCTGAAGAGCAATAGCCATTTTCTCTTGGTCAGCTTTAGTTTTTGGCTCAACCGCAACAGAGATAACCGGCTCTGGAAAGTCCATTTTCTCAAGGATCACAGGATCTTTTTCACTTGAAAGCGTATCGCCTGTTAGTGTATCTTTTAGACCAACAACCGCCCCGATCTCACCAGCGTGTAGAACTGAAATTTCTTCACGTTTATTTGAGTGCATTTTTAAAAGACGGCCGATTCTCTCTTTTTTACCTTTTGTTGAGTTAAATGCATAACTGCCACTCTCAAGACTTCCGCGATAAACACGAACGAAAGTTAGCTGACCAACAAAAGGGTCTGTCATGATCTTAAATGCAAGACCTGCAAATTCGCCATCATCGGTTGATTCAACATTTACTTCTGTACCATCTTCATATTCGCCTCTAATCGCTGCAACTTCATCTGGAGCAGGAAGGTAAGACACGATAGCGTCAAGTAGCGGCTGAACGCCTTTATTTTTAAATGATGTTCCGCAAACCATAGGTATAATGTTCATAGATAAACAACCGGCCTTTATACCTCTTTTGATCTCTTCAGCGCTTAGTTCTTCGCCACCAAAGAATTTTTCCATTAAAGCATCATCTGTCTCGGCAACTGCTTCGATCATTTTTGCTCTATACTCTTCTGCTTTCTCAACTAAATCAGCAGGAATTTCTCTCTCAACAAAAGTTGTAGGCTTGCTATCGTCTTCCCAAACTAGGGCTTTCATAGTAACTAAGTCTACTACGCCCTTAAACTCATCTTCTGCGCCGATAGGAATTTGGATAGGCACAGGATTGGCTTTTAGTCTAGTTTTGATTTGATTTTCAACATTGTAAAAGTTGGCACCTATACGGTCCATTTTATTTACGTAAACCATTCTTGGAACTTTATACTTGTTGGCTTGTCTCCAAACTGTTTCAGACTGAGGTTGAACGCCACCAACTGAACAAAATACTGCAACAGCACCATCAAGAACACGCATAGAACGTTCAACTTCGATAGTAAAGTCAACGTGTCCCGGAGTGTCGATTAGGTTAATTTGGTGATCTTTCCAAAAGCATGTAGTCGCAGCAGAAGTAATAGTAATACCACGCTCTTTTTCTTGCTCCATCCAGTCCATAGTAGCAGCGCCGTCATGAACCTCACCAAGCTTGTGACTCATACCCGTAAAGAATAAAATTCTCTCACTCGTAGTAGTCTTACCAGCATCGATGTGAGCTGCAATACCAATGTTTCTAACCATATGTAATGGGGTTTTTCTATCTGCCATAGTTTCTCTTTCTTACCAGCGGTAGTGAGCAAACGCTTTATTAGCCTCTGCCATTTTGTAAGTATCTTCTTTCTTCTTAAATGAAGCACCTTTTGAATTTGCAGCGTCAAATAGTTCGTTTGCAAGTTTGTCTATCATTGTTCTTTCACTTCTTTTTCTAGCAAAAGTGATAAGCCATCTAATAGCAAGAGCTTGCTGACGTGCAGGGCGAACTTCAACAGGTACTTGATAAGTTGCGCCACCTACACGGCGTGATTTAACCTCAAGAATAGGTTTTACGTTTTCAATAGCGTCGTTAAATACATCAATACCTTGTATCTCGCCACCTTTTTTCTCGATAGCTTTGATCGCACCATACATTATCTCTGTTGCGACGCTTTTCTTACCGTCATACATAAGTGCATTAATAAATTTAGTGATTACTTTATTTCCGTAAATCGGATCAGGTAAAACTTCCCTTACAGGGGCTTTTCTTCTTCTCATTTGATTATTTCCTTCAAATTTTATAAATTTTACTCAAACGCAACCAAATCTAGGGCGCGTCTGCGAACCTATTTGCTTACTTTTTTGCGTCTTTAGGGCGTTTAGCACCGTATTTAGAACGTGAAACAGTTCTTTTTGCAACACCTGCAGTATCAAGTGCACCACGAACGATGTGATACTTAACACCCGGTAAGTCTTTAACCCTACCACCGCGTACTAGCACGATGCTGTGTTCTTGTAGGTTATGTCCTTCACCGCCGATATAGCTGATAACTTCAAAGCCGCTAGTTAGTCTAACTTTGGCAACTTTCCTCAAAGCTGAGTTTGGTTTTTTAGGAGTTGTTGTATAAACTCTCGTGCAAACTCCTCTTCTTTGAGGGCACTCTTTTAGCGCAGGAGACTTTGATTTATAAGTAACCTTTTTGCGCTCATTTCTGACCAATTGATTTATGGTTGGCACAGTAATTCCTTTCATCTAAATTTATTAAAAAGATCTAATTTTATTTAAAAAAGGCTTAAATAATGGTTAAAATAATTTTAAATTATCAACTAATCTTGTTTAACAGCGTATTTTCCACTGCCACAAAATACAATACAAAAAGCCATACAAATATAAAGATATAAAATTTCGGCCTTAAAACCACCATAGTTTGTGATCTCCAAAGGATTTGGATATGCTGCGTAAATTATAAAGAGCGATGTAGCTATGATAATGGAAGCAGAAATTCTTGAATAAAATCCAATAATTAGCATTAAAGGAGCTAAAACTTCACCAAGATAAACTCCGTAAGCCAAAATTTCAGAAAGTCCTGATTTGACAAGTATTGCCTTAACACCACCGATACCGTTTGTTATCTTATGAAACCCATGCAAAAAAAGACAAATTCCAAGCCCAAGCCTAATAAACAATAATCCTAAATTAAAATTTTTCATTTTGCCTCGTAGTATAAAGTGTAGAGTTTAAATAAAAAGCCTCCTTTTTACGGGAGGCTTGAGATTTTAAAGTTGTTTGATTTTA
Organism: Campylobacter sp. RM9328; assembly: GCF_012978615.1. Taxonomy (NCBI): domain Bacteria; kingdom Pseudomonadati; phylum Campylobacterota; class Epsilonproteobacteria; order Campylobacterales; family Campylobacteraceae; genus Campylobacter; species Campylobacter sp. RM9328. The sequence goes on from NZ_LIWF01000008.1 coordinate 37,396, forward strand.
ACTTTTTTATCTTTGTATAGACCTGTTCCAACAGGTATCATACGACCAAGTATGACGTTTTCTTTTAGATCTTCAAGATAGTCAAATTTAGCCGCTATCGAAGCTTCAGTTAAGACTTTTGTTGTCTCCTGGAAAGACGCCGCAGAGATAACACTATCTGAACCGATTGCTGCACGCGTAACACCAAGAAGTATAGGCTCGGCGATAGCAGGCTCGCCGCCCATTCTCATGATGCGCTCGTTCTCTTCTTTAAATTTAGCACGAGAGATCATATCTCCCACGATGAAATTTGTATTTCCGCTATCAACTATCTTAACTTGACGTAGCATTTGTGATACAATGATCTCGATATGCTTATCAGCGATCGCAACACCTTGACGGCGGTAAACTTGCTGAATTTCACTAATTAAATAGTAGTGAAGAGCTTTTTCGCCAAGAATTCTTAAAATATCATGACTTGAGATAAGACCGTCAGTTAGTTTTTCACCGGCGTGAACAAATTCGCCGTTTCTTACTTGAATTTGACGTGATTTATCTATCAAATACTCAGCCGTAGCACCGTCTTCAGCTTCTATAATTATGCGCTCTTTTGAACGAAGCGGCTTATCAAAGCGAACAACACCATCAATCTCTGCAACGATAGCTGTATTTTTAGGACGTCTTGCTTCAAACAACTCACTAACACGTGGAAGACCACCAGTGATGTCTTTTGATTTGGCAACAGCTTTTGGAGTTTTAGCCAGGATGTCCGCCTGTAAAACTTCTGCTCCGTCATTTACAAATATCGCTGTTTTTGGCTCAAGTTGGTATCTGATTAATCCACCACTCTTAGTCGCTATAACTATCGTCGGTTTTACACCGCTTGGAAGATACTCATTGACAACAAGACGACTTTGTCCTGTTGCCTCATCAAACTGCTCTGCAGCGCTATAACCAGGATCGATATCTTCAAAGCTAACAACACCGGCCTCTTCAGCTATAGTAGGAGTTGAGTATGGGTCCCACTCAGCAATCACGAGCCTATCGTTACTTTCAGGTAGAGCTATAAGTGTTTTTGCCTCAACAGTTTCGTTATCATCTAACTGGATGATAGAATTTCTTGGTATGTAGTGGCGAACAGCTTCACGTCCATCTTTGTCTGAAACGATAACAAATAGACCTTTTTCAGTAACCTTATGACCTTTTTTAATATCTTTAAGACGCTCTAAATAATCACCGTTTAGGATGAAGAATTTAATAACGCCGTTTGCGCCAGCCGGAATTTTTTGTGTTACAGGCTCGCCGTTTGCGATCTTAAGCTCACTTGCAAATGGGATACGATTTGGCACATTCCAGCCCTCTTTGATAATCTCAACGATACTTTCATTAGCATTTACCATATCACCGTTTGAGTAAGGAAGATACATCTTACCCTCTATCTTGCCACTAACGCCTGCTAGCTCATTTGGCTTAGCAACGTCATTTCTGCGGATAGTGTATTTTATCTCCTCTTTTTTGCCTTTAATCACGATATTTACATCTTCGTGAGCAAATTCTATCTCTATCCTTCCGTCAATTGGAGCTTTGATCTTTGGCTCAACAAGTAGCACGGCTGCACTTCTGCGGTTTGCAACTATTGTTTTACCGTTATTTTCATACGTATTTAGGTTATAGTAGCGTATGAAACCCTCTTTTTGAGCTATAACTTGGCGATCTTGCTGTTCAGTCGAAGCCGTACCACCAATGTGAAATGTTCTTAGTGTTAGCTGAGTACCTGGCTCGCCGATTGATTGAGCTGAAATAATACCTACGGCCTCACCAGGTTTTACCAATTTACCCTCGCCTAGGTTTATACCATAACATTTAGCACAAACACCCTTTGGAGCTTTGCATGTTATAGGCGTTCTTATACTTACGGCTTTTATGCCTGCTTCTGCGATAACTTTTGCTTTTTCTTCGTCAAGCAATGTTCCTTCGCTAAATAAAATTTCATTAGTAATAGGATCTATCACATCGTCAGCAAGAACACGTCCAAGAACTCTCTCTTCAAGGCTTTCTATAAGCTCGCCGTTTTCAGTAATATCAGTTATCTCAACACCCTCGTGCGTACCGCAGTCATGCATAGTTACCTTAACATTTTGCGCAACATCGATAAGCTTACGTGTTAGGTAACCGGCATTGGCTGTTTTAAGAGCGGTATCTGCCAGACCCTTTCTCGCACCGTGAGTCGAAATAAAATATTCCATTATATTTAGACCTTCACGGAAATTCGAGGTAATAGGCGTTTCAATAATCGAACCGTCAGGCTTAGCCATAAGACCACGCATACCTGCCAGCTGTCTTATCTGAGCCGCACTACCCCTAGCACCAGAGTCTGCCATCATATAAATTGAGTTAAATCCGCCCTTATCGCCTTGAATAAGCTTCATCATCTCGCTTGCAACAGAGTTATTTGTATCAGTCCAAATATCAACGATCTTGTTATATCTTTCAGAGTCTGTTAAAAGACCTGCACCGTATTGGCGTTGAATTTCGCGAACTTTTTTCTTGGCTTCATCAATATGTTTTTCTTTACTATCAGGAACAATGATATCTGCAATAGATATAGAAATTCCAGCTTTTGTCGCATATCTAAAGCCTAAATTTTTAAGTTTATCAAGGAAATCAGCCGTTACTTCAAGGCCACCGTTTTTATAAACATAATCAACCAAATTCGCAATATCTTTTTTCTTCATGATCTTATTCCACATATTATCAGGAACAAAATCAGGAATAATAGCGCGAAGTATCAAGCGACCAGCTGTTGTAAATAGCGTTTTACCATCTACCATAGTTTTTATCTTAGCATGAAGCTCTAAAGAGTGTGCTTCCTCGGCTATCATAACTTCATCAACGCTTGAGAAAATTTTATTTGCACCTTTAGCTTCTGTTTTTTCCAAGCTTAGATAATAAATTCCCAAAACCATATCTTGTGACGGAACGGTTATTGCCTTACCGCTTGCAGGAAGTAAGATATTCATCGAGCTTAGCATTAAAATTTTACATTCAGCTATCGCCTCTTGTGAAAGTGGCACGTGAACAGCCATTTGGTCGCCGTCAAAGTCAGCGTTGAAAGCCGCACAAACTAGTGGGTGAAGCTGGATAGCCTTTCCTTCAACTAACACTGGGTGAAACGCCTGGATAGATAGCTTGTGAAGCGTTGGAGCACGGTTTAGCATTACAGGGTGGTCTTTAACAACCTCTTCAAGACACTCCCAAACCTCGTTAGTCTTATCCTCTATCATCTTTTTAGCTTGTTTTACGGTTGTCGCATAGCCTTTTTCTTCAAGACGAGCTAGAAGATGTGGCTTAAATAGCTCAAGAGCCATCCTCTTTGGAAGACCGCATTGATCCATTCTTAAACGTGGTCCAACAACGATAACCGAACGTCCAGAGAAATCAACACGCTTACCAAGTAGGTTTTGACGGAAACGTCCTTGCTTACCTTTAATGATCTCTGAAAGTGATTTTAAAGGACGTTTATTTGCACCTTTTACGGCGTTAGCGCGACGACCATTGTCAAATAATGCATCAACAGCCTCTTGAAGCATACGCTTTTCGTTTCTTATAATAATTTCAGGTGCATCAAGCTCTAAAAGGCGTTTTAAACGGCTGTTTCTATTTATAACACGACGATATAGATCGTTTACGTCTGAAACCGCAAATTTACCTCCGTCAAGACTAACAAGCGGACGTAAATCAGGTGGAAGAACCGGTAAATTTGTTATCATCATCCACTCTGGACGGTTGCCTGAATTTAAAAAGCTCTCGATAACTTTTAAGCGCTTCACGATTGTTTTTTTCTTAGCTTCTGAATTTGTTGATTCGATTTCCATTTTAAGTTGAGTTAAAATTTCCATCAAATCAAGATCAGCTAGCATATCGCGAATAACTTCGCCACCCATCTTAGCTACAAATCCGCTTTCTTCATAGCGTTGTGCTAAAAGCTGATACTGTTCTTCATTTAAGACATCGTATTTTTCAACTTTTTTAGAGTTTTCATTATCATAAAATGCTTCGCCTGAATTTTCAACAATATATGCCTCATAATAAAGCACACGCTCAAGATCTTTCATCTTTATACCAAGAAGTGTTCCTATACGGCTTGGTAGTGAGTTTACATACCAAATGTGAGCCACCGGTGTTACAAGCTCGATGTGCCCCATGCGAGAACGGCGAACTTTAGAACTAGTTACTTCAACACCGCATTTTTCACATTTAATGCCTTTATAGCGCATCTTTTTATATTTACCGCAAAGGCACTCATAATCACGAATAGGTCCGAAAATTTTAGCACAAAATAGTCCGTCACGCTCAGGCTTGAGTGTTCGATAATTAATGGTTTCAGGCTTTTTGACTTCGCCGTGACTCCAAGACTTTATCCTATCAGGACTTGCTAAACGAAGCTGGAAAGCTTCGAAATCACGCGGTCTGCGTTCTTCTTTTATCTCAACAGGTATTAACTCACTCATCTGCCTCTCCCTCATCATATATCTCAACATCAAGTGCCAATGATTTAAGCTCGTTTGTTAAAACGAAGAATGTTTCAGGAATTCCCGTCTCAGGCACATTTTCACCACGTGTAAGCGCCTTATATGCAGAAAGTCTACCCTCAACATCGTCTGATTTTACCGTTAGCATCTCTCTTAGAGTGTGCGCTGCGCCATAAGCTTCAAGCGCCCAAACCTCCATCTCACCAAATCTTTGACCACCAAATAGTGCCTTACCTCCAACAGGTTGTTGTGTTACAAGGCTGTATGGTCCGGTGCTTCTTGCGTGTACTTTTTCATCAACCAAGTGGTGAAGTTTTAACATATACATACAACCAACATTAACACGTTCTCTTATCTTAGAGCCGGTTCTGCCGTCATAAAGCTCTGTTTTGCCATCACTGTCGATCTTAGCCATTTCAAATAGTTTCGCAAATTCCTCAGGTTTAACACCTTCAAATATCGGTGTTGCAAATCTAACGCCTTTACTCCAGTCTTTTGCATACTCAAGTAATTTTTCATCACTCATCTTGCCAAGAGCATTTTTAGCATCCATAAGTTTTGAAACACTTGCAATCTCTATCATTTTATTTCTTAGATCTTTTATCCATTCGCCTTTTTTGGCTTCAAAAATTTCATTGATCTGCTCACCAAGACGATATCCGACAAGACCCAAGTGGCTCTCAAGAATTTGACCGATGTTCATACGGCTTGGAACACCTAGTGGGTTCAAAACGATATCTACTATCTGTCCACTTGGAAGATAAGGCATATCAACCTCAGGAACAATATTTGAAACGATACCTTTATTTCCGTGGCGGCCAGCCATTTTATCGCCCACTTTTAGCTTACGTTTAGTTGCGATGTAAACTTTTACAAGTTTAACCACACCGCTTGGCAATATATCATCTTTACCTAAAATTTCAATCTTAGCATCATGCTCTTCTTTTAACTTCTTCTTCTCGTTTTGGAAGTAGTTTTTAAGATCGTCGTATTGCTTTTGTATCTCTTTTGAGAAAGCTTTCACAACAGCATTTAGAGTAAAGCGGTTAATATTTTCAAGATCAGCCTTGTTTATCTTTTCGCCTTTTTTATACTCTTTTTTGTTGATCTCATAGTCACTAACAAGCTCATTTTTAGATAGCAATGATGTAACTTTTAGCATCTCTTCGCGATCAAGCATTAAAAGTCTATCGTGATGCTCTTTTTCTAGCAACGCTTTTTCATCTTCGTAAGCTTTATGTGTTCTACTATCTTTTTCATGACCTTTTTTAGTAAATATTTTAACATCTATAACAACGCCTTCCATTGAAGCCGTAGCATAAAGTGATTTATTTACAACGTGACCGGCTTTTTCGCCAAATATCGCACGAAGCAAGCGCTCTTCAGGAGTAGGCTTTACTTCGCCCTTAGGAGATACTTTACCAACCAAGATCATGCCAGGTTTTACCTGTGTGCCGATCTTAATGATGCCACTCTCGTCAAGATGAAGAAGATCCTCTTCTTTTATATTTGGTATATCTTTTGTTATCTCTTCAACGCCATCTTTTAGCTCACGTGCTTCGATCTCTTTTTCATAGATGTGAACACTTGTAAATTCATCATCACGTATCATCTTTTCACTAATAACAATCGCATCTTCGTAGTTGTAGCCATTCCAAGGCATGAAAGCGATAAGTGCGTTTTTGCCGATAGCAAGTTCGCCTTGTTCCATACTTGATCCGTCTGCTATAACCTGTCCCGCTTTTATCTCTTCACCCTTTTTAACTATCGGATGTTGTGAGAAAGTCGTGTTTTGGTTTGTTCTTAAATTTTTCTCAAGCGAATAGTGATCGATGTATGGACCAGCCTCATCCTCGCCTAAGATAAAGATGTTTTTATTATCAACCTTTTCAATAACACCGCCGCGTTTAGCTTTAATGCTCTCCCAAGCATCTCTTGCTATAACACTCTCCATACCTGTTCCTACGATAGGAGCAGTAGAGCGAAGTAAAGGCACGGCTTGACGTTGCATGTTTGATCCCATTAGCGCACGGTTGGCATCATCATGCTCTAAGAATGGAATAAGAGAAGCCGCAACACCTGCAATCATGCCAGAACAAAGGTCGATTAGCGTAACCTCCTCACGACGTGCAAGCATCATTTCGCCTTCGCGTCTTACCTCGATCAAATCCTCTATAATATGACCGTTTTCATCTAGCTTTGTAGAAGCAGCTGCTATTACATTACCCTCTTCTTGTGTTGCTGTTAAATAAATAATCTCATCAGTAACTCTACCGTCAACAACCTTTTTATAAGGTGCTTCAACAAAACCTAGCTCATTTACTTTGGCATAAGTTGAAAGAGTGTTGATTAGACCGATATTTTGACCTTCCGGAGTCTCAACAGGGCAAATACGACCGTAATGAGTTGGGTGAACGTCACGAACCTCAAAACCGGCTCTCTCTTTTACTAAGCCACCTTCGCCAAGCGCAGAAAGACGGCGTTTGTGTGTAACTTCACTTAGTGGGTTTGTTTGGTCCATAAACTGGCTAAGCTGTCCACCTGTAAAAAATTCCATAATCGTTGCCGTGATCATTTTTGGATTTATAAGATCATAAGGCATTATCTCATCTGTGTTGTTGCTTAAACTTGTAAATTTATCACGTATCGCTTTTTGCATTTTAACAAAGCCAAGATGAAGCTCGTTTGCTAAAAGCTCACCGATAGAACGGATACGACGGTTGCCTAAGTGATCACGATCATCTATAAAACCTTGTCCATTTTTAACTCTGATAAGATATTTTGCAGTTCTTATTATGTCTTCGCTTGTTAGAACGGTTACATACTCAGGAACATCAAGACCTAGTTTGTGATTCATCTTCATACGACCTACTTTTGTAAGATCGTATCTTTCAGGGTTAAAGAATATATCATTTACAAAGCTCTTAGCCGCCTCTTTTACAACAGGCTCACCAGGACGCATTACTTTATAAATTCTAATCGCAGAAAGATCGTTTTCATCATCAATACCTTCTGTTTGTTTTAAAAGCTTCATGGTTTCGCTGTCAGCCAAGAATGAGTTAATAATAGCATCATCAACTCCAGAAGCTAGGTTATTTATGATCTCAATACTATCTTGCTCGTTTAAAATTTTAGCCAGTTTGTTTTCATCAAGCTGAGAAAGTGTATCATATATAACCTCGCCACTCTCTTTATCTATAACAGGAGTCGCCAAATATCTACTCATAAGAATTTCAACAGGATACTCGACCCATTTAACACCATCTTCTATGAGTTTATCCGCCTTTTTCTTAGTAAGACGCTTACCGGCTTGATGGATTACATTTCCATGCTCGTCTTTTATATCATAATCAATTCTACCTGTATAATCATCAGGGTTAAACGGAGTTAAAAATTTATTGTTCTTAACGCTTAAAGTTTGGAGTGGGTAGAAAATTTTAATAATATCTTGTTTTTTATATCCAAGCGCTCTAAATAGTATAGTTACCGGAACTTTTCTGCGTTTATTTATACGCACATAAAGCACATCTTTAGTGTCATACTCAAAGTATAACCAGCTTCCGCGGTCAGGGATAATTTGAGCAGTGTTTATTAGTTTATTTACGACAGTTGCGCTCTCTTCTTGTTTAAAGATGACGCCTGGACTTCTATGAAGTTGGTTTACAACCACACGTTCAACGCCGTTTATAATAAATGAAATTCTATCTGTCATTAAAGGAATTTCACGTATAAAAATTTCTTGTTCTTTTATATCTTTTACGCCGATTCTCTCACCTGTTTTTTCATCTTTTTCATGTAAGATTAGGCGGATTTTCATTTTTAAATTTACAGAATACGTAAGACCTCTTTCGATACACTCTCTAATCGTATATCTTGGTTTGCCGATCTCTGAGCTAACATATTCTAAACTTAAGCGATTTTGTGGATCGTGAATAGGAAAAATTGATTTAAAAACTTTTTCAATTCCGCTTTCGGATTGAGTGTTGTCTAAATTTAAAAAATTATCAAAGCTCTTTTTTTGTAACTGTAGTAAGTTAGGAACATCTATCTCTTGTGGCACATTTGAAAAATCAACCCTTAAGCGACTTCCTGAGTATAAGCTATTTAACATTGCATCTACCTCGTGGTAATTTTGAAAGAAAGTATAGCCTTTTTATATAAGGCATCTAAATTTAAAAAAGAGAGGGTGTTCTCCCTCTCTGAATTTTGAATAATCTCAAATAAAATGAAATTATTTAAGCTCGACTTTAGCACCTGCTTCTTCAAGCTCTTTTTTAGCTGCTTCAGCTTCATCTTTACTAACGCCTTCTTTAAGAACTGAAGGAGTTTGCTCAACTGCGTCTTTAGCTTCTTTAAGACCAAGGCCTGTAAGAGCGCGAACAACTTTAATAACGTTGATTTTCTTATCACCGCCATCAAGTAGAACTACGTTGAATTCTGTTTTTTCTTCAGCTGCCTCAGCTGCACCGCCAGCAGCAGCACCAGCTACCATAACAGGAGCAGCGCTAACGCCGAATTTCTCTTCGAATTCTTTTACAAGCTCAGAAAGCTCAAGTACTGAAAGATTAGAGATAAACTCTAATACGTCTTCTTTAGTGATTGCCATTTTATTATCCTTATATATTTTTATGCTGATTGTTCTTTTTTCTCTTTAAGCGCATTTAATCCAATTGTGAAATTTTGAATTGGCGCATTCCAAACTTGTAGAAGCATTGCAATAAGCTCGTCGCGACTTGGCATCTTTGATAGAGCTTTAACTTTCTCAACGCTTGCAACTTCACCATCTATGTAAGCTGTTTTAATTTTGAAAAATTCAGAGTTGGTTTCTTCAAATTTAGCAACAACTTTTGTTACAGCTAATTGATCTTCGCTCCAAACATAGATATTTGTATCTTTAAGATCCATGCCGTCTTTTTCAACGTTTTTAAGAGCTATGTTAGCAAGAGTGTTTTTAACAACTTGAACTTTAACATTTTGCTCTTTTGCAGCTTGTCTTAAAACTTCAAGTTTTTTTACTGTAAGGCCACGATAGTCACAAACTACGATCGCTTCAGCAGTTTTAAATTCAGTCTCAAGCTTAGCTATAACTTCAGATTTCTCGTTACGTGTCACATTTTCTCCTTTCCGACCGGTAATTTCAGGCAGAGCGGGTCGAATCGATTAAGTCAGAAGACCTCGGCCATCTCCAATCTAAAATAAAAGTCTAAATTTGGATTTACAAATTCAGGCTTTTATTTTAGGAAAAAGAGCCATAAAGACTCTTTTTAAATTTTTATTATTTAAGATCCATCACTTCTTGAGTATCAAGTGAGATAGATGGACTCATTGTAAGCGATAGTGCAGCATTTTTAACATATCTGCCTTTTGCAGCGGCAGGTTTATGTTTATTAATTGCTCTAATAAAAGTTGAAATATTTTCTAGAAGTTGCTCTTTAGAAAAGCTTACTTTGCCAAGACCAGCATGGATATTTCCTTGTTTATCAACACGGAAATTTACTTGACCGCTTTTTGCATTATTAACAGCCTGAGCTACATCCATAGTAACTGTTCCTGTTTTTGGGTTTGGCATAAGACCTTTTGGTCCAAGTACACGAGCTACTTTACCTAAAACACCCATTAGGTTAGGTGTAGCAATAAGAACATCAAAATTTATAATTCCCTTTTGAACGTCCTCTATAATCTCTTCTGCTCCAACCAAGTCAGCACCAGCAGCTTTAGCCTCATCGGCTTTAGCGTCTTTTGCAATAACTGCAACACGAACTTTTTTACCGGTTCCTGCTGGTAATACAACTGAACCACGAACCATTTGATCAGCATGTCTTGGGTCAACGTTAAGCTTAAGAGCTATTTCGACAGTCTCGTCAAATTTAGCAGAAGCTAGTGTTTTAACAGTATCAATAGCTTCAGAAATATTGTAGTTTTTTTTATCTTCTACTTTTTTAAGTAGTTCTTGAAATCTTTTAGTATTTTTTGCCATTAAATTTCTCCGCATTTTAAAGTGCTTCCGCCTTCTGATATACAACCCGGCGGTAAGGGCCATTAGTCGATTACTTCAACACCCATAGAACGAGCTGAACCAGCGATGATCTTAGCAGCTTGCTCTTTGTCTTTTGTATTTAAATCGACAAGTTTTTTCTCAACTATCTCAAGCACTTGAGCTTTGGTGAGTTTGCCGACTTTATTTTTCAAAGGATTATCTGTTCCTTTTGTTATACCAGCAGCTTTTTTAATAAGGTCAGTTGCAGGTGGTTGTTTTGTGATGAAAGTAAAGCTTTTATCTGCATAAACAGTGATAACAACAGGTATATTAAAACCTACCATATCCTTTGTTCTTTCGTTAAATGCCTTACAAAACTCCATAATATTTACACCTTTTTGACCAAGAGCTGGACCAACAGGTGGGCTTGGATTTGCTTTAGTTGCAGCAATTTGCAATTTTATTTCGCCTATAACCTTTTTAGCCATAAACTAATCTCCTTAAATTATCTTCTCAACTTGTGAATACAAAATATCAACCGGTGTACTTCTACCAAATATCGAAACATTTAGTCTAAGTTTACCATGAACCATGTCGTACTCTTCTACAATACCTGTAAAATTCGCAAAAGGACCTTCCGTTATACGAACACTCTCGCCATCTTCAAAATAAATTTTAGGTTTAGGTGCAGCACGTTTTTCAACTTTTTCTAAAATCGTATTAATATCTTTGTCGCTTAAAGGTGTTGGCTTTTTTGCCTCACCGATAAATCTTCCAACTTTTGGCAATGATTGAATTTTATGCCAAAGAGCTGTATCTAAATCTAGGTTTGCAAAGGCATAACCAGGATAAAGAGTTCTTTCGTTTATTTTTTGTTTTCCGTTTTTTATCTCAATCACATCTTCTGTTGGAACGATTACTTCTTTTAATTGCTCCTCAATACCATGATCTTTTACTAAATTTTCTATAGCTCTTTTAACAGCCATCTCGCTACCGGCATATGTCTGAATAGCATACCATTTGTGCGCCATTAATCTATCCTCTCTTTTAAATTACATTAGAAAGAGTAAATGACATAATAGCGTCAACCAAAGCTAAAAAAAGAGACACCACAGTAACAACAATAAAAACGGTAATAAATGCATTCCTTACTTGTTCTTTTGTAGGAAATATCACTTTCACAATTTCAAGCTTAGATAACTTTATGTAATTTATTATTTTTTCCATTTTTAACCTTAATGATGGCAGGGCAAGAGGGATTCGAACCCCCAACCATTGGATTTGGAATCCAGCGCTCTACCGTTGGAGCTATTGCCCTAATGGTATTTTCCGTTAACTTTTTAGCTTAACTTCTTTATGAACAGTATGCTTTTTAAGTCTTGGACAATATTTTTTTAGCTCTAACTTCTCTGTTGTAGTTTTACTATTTTTTGTAGTAGTATAGTTTATATCACCACTCTCAGAACATTTTAAACCAACTTTAATTCTCATCAAAATTCCTTAAATTTAAAAGAGCGAACAAGTCGCTCTTTAATGTTATTAATTTAATTATGCAAGTATTTTAGAAACAACGCCTGAACCAACTGTTCTACCACCCTCACGGATCGCAAAACGTGTACCCTCTTCAAGAGCTACAGGAGCGATAAGTTCAACAGAAATTCTTACATTATCACCAGGCATAACCATCTCAGTTCCCTCAGGAAGTGTGATAGAACCTGTAACGTCTGTTGTTCTTACATAAAATTGTGGTCTATAGTTGTTAAAGAATGGAGTATGACGACCACCCTCTTCTTTAGTTAAGATATAAACCTCGCCCTCAAATTTTGTATGAGGAGTGATTGATTTTGGCTTACAAAGAACCATACCGCGCTCAACGTCTTCTTTCTTAGTACCTCTAAGAAGAACGCCTACGTTATCGCCAGCTTCGCCTTGCTCCATCTCTTTTCTAAACATCTCAACGCCTGTAACTGTAGTAGTTTGAGTGTCTCTGATACCAACGATCTCAATAGTGTCACCTACTTTAACAACACCTTTTTCGATTCTACCTGTAACAACTGTACCACGACCTGAAATTGAGAAAACGTCCTCGATAGGCATAAGAAGGTCTTTGTCTGTAGCACGAACAGGAGTTGGAATATAGCTATCAACTGCTGCCATAAGCTCCATAACTTTTGCTGACCACTCACCATCTTTACCTTCTTTGGCTTCGTTAAGAGCTTGAAGTGCTGAACCAGCAACGATTGGAGTGTCATCGCCCGGGAAGTTGTATTCGTTTAGAAGTTCACGAATTTCCATCTCAACTAATTCAAGAAGTTCAGCATCGTCAACCATATCAGCTTTGTTCATGAAAACAACGATGTATGGAACGCCAACTTGACGAGATAGTAGGATATGTTCTCTTGTTTGTGGCATTGGGCCATCAGCAGCAGAAACAACTAGAATCGCACCGTCCATTTGTGCAGCACCTGTAATCATGTTTTTAACATAGTCGGCGTGGCCTGGGCAGTCAACGTGTGCATAGTGGCGATTTTCAGTTTCATACTCAATGTGTGAAGTTGCGATAGTAATACCACGCTCTTTCTCTTCTGGAGCGTTATCGATATTATCATAATCTTTAAGCTCAGCAAGACCTTTTCTTGAAAGAACAGCAGAAATAGCAGCTGTTAAAGTTGTTTTACCATGGTCAACGTGACCGATAGTACCGATGTTTACGTGTGGCTTGTTGCGTGAAAATTTTTCTTTAGCCATCTTTTCCTCCGTTATGATATGTGTCTCATCTTTAAATTTGCATTATCTTGCAGCCAAATGTCGTATAAACCAGTGGAGCTCATAGCGGGACTTGAACCCGCGACCTCTTCCTTACCAAGGAAGTGCTCTACCTCTGAGCCATATGAGCGTTTAACGCTTGGCTGAGACGACTTTTGCTTAACAATACAAACAACTAAACTTTTGGATACTATAAACTGAATACTGTGTTAGGTAATAAAAATAACTATACAGCTCCCAGTCTGATATCCAATCTTGGAGCGGGAAACGGGACTCGAACCCGCGACCCTCAGCTTGGAAGGCTGATGCTCTAGCCAACTGAGCTACTCCCGCAATAGCATGGTGGTGAGACGTGGATTCGAACCACGGAAGACATAGTCAGCAGATTTACAGTCTGCCCTCGTTGGCCGCTTGAGTATCTCACCCTTTAATTAAAAAAGTATTGCTTGGTTTTTCTGGTCAAACACTGTTACAAAAAATGGAGCTGGTGAACGGACTTGAACCGCCGACCCACTGCTTACAAGGCAGTAGCTCTACCAACTGAGCTACACCAGCACCCCACTGTTTGTGAAGTGGGAATTATACATGAAATAAAATTAAAAGTCAAGGCTATTTTTGCATTTTTTATATTTTTTTGCGAAAAAATAAAAATTTAATTTTTTTTAAAAAGTAAAGCCATATAATAACATTTAAATTTTTAAAAAAGGACGACATAATGCAATTTTTACCATGGATTATTATATTAATGTTAATTTACGCGATATACTTTTTGATGATAAGATATGAAAAAAAAATAACCATACTGAGTAAATTAATAGAACAAAATAGCGAAGGCATAAAACAAAATCGCAATCTCATAGAAAAAAACAGAGCCCTCATAGAAGAAAATAAACACGACATACGCGAAAACACAAAAAGCATAAATACAAATTTAGAAAAAATAGATATTGATTTGGAAGACTAGTTTTTCAAATTTATTATATAAATTTAGCTGTTCTTTTGCATTAAAAGAACAAGCCCTATCCTATCTTTCACGCCTAATTTATTATATATAGAAGCAGTGTGGGCTTTTACCGTGCGTAAGGTTATACCTGTTTGCTCTGATATTTTTTGATTACTCAAGCCTTCATATATGAGTTGCGCCATCTCTTTTTCGCGTTCACTTAAATTTGCAAGACTGGATTCATTTACTTCTAAATCATTTTTTTGACCGCTAGTCATTTCTGTTATCATCTCCTGGATAAACTCAGGATAAAGCCACGCTTTGTCTTCTTGTATAGTTTTTATAGCATCATTTACGTGAATTTCTTGCATGTGAGAGTTTGCGTATCCTTTTGCTCCAAGCGTTAAAAGTGCTTTACCTTGAGCAAATTTTGGCTCATTTGCAATAAATAAAATTCTTAATTTGGCACAAAAATCAAAAATTTCAAGCATAAATTCACTAGCACTTCCTTTGATAGTTGCCACATCAACTATGGCGATATCCGGATCTTCTTGGTTTAACGCACTTAAAAAATCTCTTTTGCTATTTACAAATTTTATATCTTTGGCTAATGCATATCCCTGCCATAAATTTTGCAACGATCTATTTTGCGTGAGTAAAACTATCTTCATCTTGCACCTTTTTATCGCAGTTTGCATTACTGCATAAAATTTCATCATTTATATATATCAAAACATCATGCTTATAGCCATCGTCAAAACTACACTCTATGCTACGTAAAAAATCAATTACTCGATCAGCTTTTTCATTTAAGGCCATACTCATCTCAAAGCCATTGCTCGTTATCGCATATCTATACGGAGCATTTAAATTTATCTTATCAAGGTCAAAATTTATACTATCGGTGCTTTCATTATAGCCTTTTATGACTATTTTTAGGCTTTTTATGATCTCATCTTTTATCTTTAAACCATCAAATAAGTTGCTACTTTCACTAACGGTAAGCTCGCTAAAATTTTTTACGCAATCCGCAAATACAAACTCTTCTATGCTTTCATCCACAAGATCGCAACCACTTTCATGTTTAATAATAACAAATTCTCTCAAATTTAAAGGTTTTAAAATTTCACACTCGTTAAAATTAAAATCATAAAAAGCACTTCTCATTATCTTTCCGTTAATGCGTTATTTTTAGCCTTTAAAATCGGCTTTAAAAGATAGTCAAGCACGGTCTTTTTACCGGTTATGATATCTGCCGACACTATCATACCTACTTTTATGCGCAAAGGTTTTTCTTCGCTACCTAGATAATTTTTCTCAGTTTCTATACGAACAAGATAGTAGCTTTCTCCTGTTTTTTCGTTAGTTTCGGTGTCTGCACTTATTTGCATAACCTCGCCCTTTAATCCCCCATATATACTAAAGTCATAAGCCGTAAATTTAACCATCGTTTCAAGTCCCGGTCTTAAAAACGCCACATCGGCAGGTTTTACCTTGACTTCTGCTATAAGCTTATCTTCTAGCGGCACGATCTCTGCGATGTTTTCACCTGGTTTTATAACACCTGATACCGTATGTACCATAAGCTTGCTTACGATACCGTTTACAGGAGAGCGAACATTTGTCCTATCTACTCTGTCACTTAAATTTATCTGCGACTCACTTATACGGGCTATCTCAGCTGAAACTTCGTTTAACTCGGCTTTGGCCTTATTTTTAAAGGCAAGTCTTGCTTCGGTTATTTTGTTTCTAGCCTCTTTTATGGTTGATTCTACGCGCGGGACGGCTAGTCTTGACGCATCAAGTTCGCCTTTTAAGTCGCTTAACTTTTTTTGTAATTGAATGTATTCTATTTGACTAACAAGCCCTTTTTTAAACACCGGATCCATGATAGCTTTTTCCTTAAGCGTGAGGTTATATCCTGCTTGAGCTTGCTCGATCTTGTTTTGTAGCTCAACCAACTCGTTTTCGCGTTGGGCGATTTGCTCGTTTAAAATTCCTATCTGTTCGTTTAGATGCTCCATATTTGAGTTATGTAGACTTATCTCATACTGTATAGCTTTTGTGTTATTCGCATCTCTAACCTCGTCATATACAAAGGTTGTATCGTTTGACTCGGCATCAAGTCTTAAAAATTTCGCCATCAACTCATTGAATCTAAGCTGTGACTCACCATAACTACTTACGAAATTTTTATTATCTATTTTGACTATAACCTGATCTTTTTTGACCTCATCACCCTCTTTTACTAAAATTTCTTCGATGATTCCGCCTTCTAAATTTTGAATGGCTTGGTTTTTGCCGGATGGTATTATCTTACCGTCTCCTCTTGTTATCTCATCGATTTGCGCCTGTGACCCCCAAACCAAAAGCCAAAATATCGTTGCGCCTATTACATAAAGCAACATCTTAGAGCTTGATGGGGTTCTTGCAAGGACTGCTTCTGAAAGGCTTGACATAAATTTTAGATCGTTTGAGTCATATTCGTTTTTTTGAATATTGCCTTTTATATTTTTTATACTATTAAGAATTTCTTCGCAAGCCGACTCTTGATTTTTGATATGATCTTGTCTTATTTTTACATTTTCTTTTTCTTGCATATCTACTTCCCGCCAAGTTTTGCTAAAACATCATCTCTTACACCGTCTAGTAAAATTTTACCGTTATCGATAACTATTAGTCTATCTACAAGCTCAAGCATAGATGTTCTGTGTGTTACCAACAACATGGTTTTTCCGACTGTGTTTGATTTTAAATTTATTTTTAGCTTGTTTTCTGCCGTGTTGTCTAGCGAATTTGTCGGCTCGTCAAGCAAAACGATCGGGCTATCAAGCAAAAAAGCCCTAGCCACCGCTATACTTTGACGCTGACCACCGCTTATGCCGTCGCCTCTTTCGTAGACAGGCATGTCAAATCCAAGGGGATGAGCATTTACATACTCGTCAATACCACTGATTTTGGCTGCTTTGATGATTTGTATATCATCTACATAAGGTGCTTTTTGTACGATATTTTCACGAACGGTGCCTTTAAATAAAACAACATCTTGCGGAACATAACCGATATTTCTTCTAAGGTCTGCAGGATCGATTTGGTTTATATCTATACCGTCAATTAAAACAGAACCGTCAGTTGGCGAGTAAAGACCTAAAATAAGCTTTTGTATGGTTGTTTTTCCTGAGCCGTTCTTGCCTATGATACCTACCTTTTCGCCTGGTCTTATAACAAAATTTATCCTATCAAGTGATCCTTTTGTAGTGTCCGGGTAAGTAAAGCTTACATTTTTAAATTCTATCTTTCCTTCAAAAGAATTTCTTCTTACAAATTTCTTTCCTTCCGGGCGTTCAACAGGCATTTGCATTATCTTATCAAGACTTGCGTAAGCGGTCTTTGTCTGCTCGAAATTTGCCGCCAACGAAGCTACTTGCCCCATAGGTGCGATAGCCCTTGAGGCAAGCATGACTGAGGCTATAAGCCCACCCATGGTAAGCTCAACAGCCTCTATCATATAAACACCAAGAACAATGATAGCAATGGTATTAAGTTGAACCAAAAACGTAGTAACAGTCGTGATAGAGGTAGTTATCATTTTTGATTTGATATTTCTAGTAGCTATCTCGCCCGTTGCCTCTTCCCAGTGCCACTGAATATGCCCGTTGGCACCCAAAGTCTTTATCGTCTCAAGACTACTTAAACTCTCTATCAAAATTCCGTTTTTAGCAGCCGAGGCTTCAAAAGTGCTTTTTATGGCATTTTGCAAAGGATCTTTTATAAAAAATGTATAACAAAGTATGCAAATTATAATAATAATAGGCACAAGCACTAAATATCCACCGATAAAATACGTAACCACTAAAAATATAAAAGCAAAAGGCAGATCCACAAGTGCGGCAATAGAGGCTGATGAGAAAAAATTTCTAACCGTATCAAATTCTCGCAAGTTGTTTGCAAATGAGCCCACTGACTTTGGCTTGTTGCTAAATTTCATGTCCATAACGCGCTCAAAAAGCATCGAGCTCATGATAATATCACTCTTTTTGCCGGCAACTTCTAAAAAATAAGAGCGTATAAATTTTAAAAACAAGTCAATAATGTAAATTATCGCCACGCCAAGAGCCAAGACCCAAAGTGTTTCTACTGCGTTGTTTGGCACAACTCTATCGTAAACATTCATTGTAAACAATGGAGTTGCTAGAACAAATAAATTTACCAGTAAACTAGCCAAAATAACATCGATGTAAATTTTTTTAGAACGC
This sequence comes from Campylobacter sp. RM9328, assembly GCF_012978615.1. Lineage (NCBI taxonomy): Bacteria > Pseudomonadati > Campylobacterota > Epsilonproteobacteria > Campylobacterales > Campylobacteraceae > Campylobacter > Campylobacter sp. RM9328. The sequence continues at coordinate 55,849 of NZ_LIWF01000008.1, forward strand.
TTTATCGTGCCCCAAAACCAATGCTCTTTACCCGTATCCACAAGACGAGTTGCATTTGTATCCTCTGGAGTAAATTTACGCTTTAGATAGTAAGCATAACCAAGGTATTCGTCTTTAAGCTTATCTATCTCGATCTCATTTGTGCCAGAACTTGAGTCGGGAGTTATTATCTTTGCTCGTTTTTTATCAGCACTAATCGATTGAAGTATGCATGCCTTTTTGCCCCTAAGCATCAAGATACAAGGCAAAACTAAAGAAGAAATTTCTTCTATGCGTTTTTTAACTATACTTGAAGAAAAGCCGGCTCTAGAAGCCGCACGAGAAAAAAGAGACTTAGAGCCATCGATCGAAAAAAGCTCAACCTCTTCTCCGTCTTGAACAGGAAGTCCGGTAGTTAGCGCATCGGCACTATAAGGGTTGTTATGAAGCTTGGTAAATATAACCAAACACTGAAGTAGCTCGTCTTTTGTCTTCTCATTACTCATGGGCACTATCCGATATTTTTAATCTCATCTATATAAAATCCTTGCATGTTTATAACGCCAAGCTCGATTAGCTTGTTTTTTTGCTCCTCGTTTTCAACGCCGATAGCAATTAATTTTATGCCTTTTGAACTCATTATAACTTCAAGTGAACGTCTTGTTTGCTCACTGCCGTTTTCGCTAAAGAAGTCTATGATGTTGCCTGCTTGAATTTTAACATAATCCGGGCTTAAAATTTTTAATTTCTCTATACTTTTTGCATCAAGCCCAAAATGGTCAAAGCCAAAGCCAAAGCCAAGCTCTTTTAATTTCTGCGTTAATCTAACAATGCTTTGTATACTCATATCGTCTTTATTTGGAATTTCTATATAGTTTTTAAATTTAGAATTTGCACTTATCCTTTTAAGAGCCGTCTCAAGCCTAATAAAACTATCTTGTGAAGTTAAAATTTCTTTACCTAAATTTATAGCCAGCGAGCCGTTTGGTAAAATTTTATTTGGTAAAATTTCAGCTATTCTATTTAATATATGAAGATCAAGCGTCGCACTTAAGTCAAGCTCCTTAACCATCGGCATAAAGTAGCTCGCCGACTGCCATTTGCCCTCATCATCAACAAGACGTAAATAAAGTTCGTATTGTTCAAATCCATTTTCATCACCCACTTTTTGAGAAGCAAATTTAAATTTATCGTTTTTCATGGATTTTGATATTAGATCGCGGTATTTTTCCTTGCCTATAATTAGCGCTGCACTATCATCTTTGAAAATTTTGTATTTGAAATTTCCAAGCTCTTTTGCATCTGCAAGAGTTATGTCTGCCGTAGTTAGGATGGTCTTTAGCCCAGAATTTGGCTTAAATTCAACTATCGCGGCATTTACTAAAAGCTCGTTTTGATCTATATCAAAATTCTCACTCTCTTTTTTAATCTCTTTCATGATACTTTCAATCAAAGTAGCAACACCGCTTGAAGTTACCGCGGGCATTAAAAGCGTAAAGTCATCATCGTTTAACCGTGCTGCAACACCGCTGTATTTGCTATCTTCAAGCTCAGTTTCTAAGATATTTGCTATCTTGATAACAAAACTTTGCCATTTTTCAAAACCTAAATTCTTCTTCAAATTTGCAAGCTCTTTAAAGCTCAAAAGCACCATAGATCCGCTTGAATACTCCTCACTTGCGATGTATTCGTTAAATTTAGTCTGAAAATAACGTCTATTATACATGCCACTAAGAGCATCTTTATAAAGGAGTTCTTGGTATCTATCAAGTGTTTTTGCCTCTTGCTCAAATATATCTTGCACCTTTGCAACCATGGAGTTCATAGCCAAAACCATTTGACGAAGATCGGTGGTAAAAGGAATTTTATCTTGGATCAAAAATTTATTATCAAGTATGGCCTCGGCTTGATTTCGCACCTTAACAAGGGGTCTAAATATCGTTTTAAGCCCAAAGTAAGTCGCACAAATAGCCAAAACCATCATTGCCAGCAAAAAGCCAAACATCTCTTTCATATTGTTATAAAGCTCATAGTATGCAAGTCCTGCACTGCTTTGAACATAAAGCGTGCCAAATTTCGTCCAACCAGTCATTATCTCACTGCTTTCGATAGGAGCCGTAAATTTGGTTAAATTTAAAAACCACTCCGGAACACTGACGACTTGTATATCTTGCGCTCGCTCGATCAAAATTTCATCATCCACGCCTTTTAGTGTGATATTTTGATAATACCCACTATCAAACATGGAATTTATCATAGTCTCCGCCATAGACATATCGTTAGGATCTATAACAGGCTTTAGCGCAAGTCCTAGCGAATTTGCAGTATGTCTTGCATTTGCTCCAAGTTGGTCTGCTATGTAGGTATTTAGACTTTTAAAATTTAAATACCCAACCGCGCCAAATATCACGAAACTAAACAGTGTCGTAGCTATTATTATCTGTTTAAAAAGTGTCATAGTCCCTCTTTTTTCATTTTGTCTATTAATTCCATCCATTTTGGATTTTGCTTTTTGTTTCCACCAGGAACAACCTGCCCAAGCCCCTCTTGTTTTGCAAGGTAAAGCGAATCACCATTAAAACTATAGACCGGAGCTAGGTCTGTTCTTTGTGTTGCTATTTTGATATTACCGTTGATATTATCTAAGATAAGCGGCACCGACTTTGGTGTCTCATAATAAGAAAGCACCATGTGTGCTTGGTTAAATTTAAGAGCTTTAACATAGGTAAAATAAAGCTTACTCGTAGGAACACCAAGCTGTTTTAGAGTAAAATACTTTGCCGTAACAAAGTCCTCACAATCCCCGGCCCCTTTGCCTAAAAATTCCATCCTAGTAGCCCAATAATCCTTTTTGCCCCAAACTTCCATATCATTAGCCCATCTTAAAGAGTTAAAAAATTCATTTACTTTTTTTAATTTTTCTTGCTCGGATTCGTTTTTGAGTGAATTCATTAAGGCATTTAGCGCTACAACTCGTCTTTTGGCATTTTCGCCATATATCTTAGAAACATTAGCTATAGTTGTTGACTGGATAAATTCGCCTATGGCGCTAACGCAAAATAGTAAGGCAAGAGCCGCTAAAAACGCTCTTGCTAAAGAATTTTTTACCTTTTTAGGCATAAATTTTTACTTTAAATCATTTTGGATACTGCAAGCACCTTGAATATATCTTTTAGCAAATCCCGGCTCAAAGCTATCAGCTAGCAAACCCATATTATCAAGAAGTCTGTATTTTGCATAGATTAAAGCCGTTTCGGTATTGATAATCTCTTTTAACGCAGTGTTATACTCACTCTCTGCATCAAGTAAATTTATAAGATCACGACGACCTATCTTAAATTCGTCCTGATATGCGTCAAGCGTTGCCTTTGCATATTCGACGTGTTGAGCAAGATACGACATCTTTTTTTGCTCGAGTTCATAGCTTTGCCATGAAAACTTAAGCGACTCTCTAAGCTCTCTTGTTAGGGTTTCAAGAGCTTGCTGCTCTTGTCTAACAGCCAGCTGACTCTTTTCTTTGTCTAGCTTATCATTTCCTTTATTATAAAGGTTATAGTTAAACCTCACAAGCGCATTTACGCTTTGATCTTCGTAGTTATTATATAACACATCAGTATGATCATACCCGCCAGATACCACAAGATCTACTTTTGGTAAAAACGGTGCATTTTTTTCTTTCACCACAGACTCCGCCATCGCAACATTTGATCTTTGAACCAAAAGAGATGGGTTGCATAGTAAAGCTCTATCATAGACCGCCTGCTCGTTGGTCGGTAGAGGTATATTAAATTCAGGCTCGATTAAATTTTGAGCAAAAAGCTTTTTACCGTATAATCTCTCAAAAGTAGAAACTGCATCTTCATAATTGTTTGCCGCAGAAATATAATTTGACTGCGCCAAGGTATACCTAGATCCTGCTTGGCGCTCTTCTGAAGCTATACCGTATCCAGACTGTGCCCTATCTTTTATCTGTGAGTAAATTTCTTCGTGATTTTTAACATTTAAGTCTTCTATGTCTAAAATTTTCTTAGTTTTTATAACTTCAACATAAGCATTTACCATCTCAAGAGCAAGTCTGTCGGCTCTTTGTGCCACGCTATAAGCAGCAGAGTCAAGACGCGCGCTTTGAGAATTTATCCTATTTTTATCGGCTCCGCCATTGTATAAATTTTCAACTAAAGTAAGTGTTGCGCTTGAAATTCTACCGTTGCCGGTTCTTGTGTTCGTATCATTATCCAAGCGTCTTCTTTCATGCCCAACCGAAGCTTGAGCATCAAGCGTTGGATAGTAGGCGTTTTTGGCGATATTTAGATCTTTACCAACTTGAAGGTAGTTATACTCCGTCTCTTTTAAGCTTGGATTTTCACTAAGAACGGTTTTTATAACTTCATTTAGCGTTACTGCACTATTCTTATCAGTGCCATTTGTTTGTGTTGAGGCAAAATTTGATTGACTAGTTTGAACCAAAAAGCTCTCTTTAGCTTTCTTGGTATCAGCGATATCGGTTTTGCTTAAATTTGTAAAATTTTCACTTTTGATCTTCATGTAAGCGTCGCTATAGCCAGGTGTCGCTCTTAGGTTTTTTAGTATATTATCTGCTTCAGAGGCCGAGATTGCAGAAGTATCGACGTAAAGAAATTCCCTGCCATTTTCAGCATAACTGCCAAAACTAAGTCTTTCGTCTTGTGAAATTATATCTTTTATATTTTGTTTTACGTTAGTTAGCTTAGTCTCGTTTTCAGACTGGGTAAACGCACCTAAAAACACCCTATACGTTAGGTCTTTAGCGGAAGAAATCGTAGCCGCAACTATCATTCCTACGATAAATATCTTTTTCATAGAAATTTCCTTTTTTCTAAAAATTTATAGGCATTTTATATACGAAAATGCCCAATTATACATAAATTCGTTTGAATTTTACAAATTCGCCGCGATCAGATCTATCGGATTTTCAAATTTAACATTTGAGCCGTGTATGTGAAGCGCATTTGAAATTTGCATCTTACAAGCACTGCACTCGGCGCTTACAAATTTCACATTGGTATCATTTACCATTGCGGCTTTTCTTTGTCCTGCCGCACGACTTAGATGATACTTCTCCGCTTGCATCGTCACTCCGCCAAATCCACAACACTCATTTGGATCGCTCATCTCTACTATATCGTAATTTTGCGCTAAAAGTTTACGAGGCTCTTTATAAACTCCTTGCATTTTTCTAGCATGACAAGCATCATGATACGTCACACTCTCTAATCTTTTGCCTTTGCTTGCCAGAATTTGCGCCAAATTTGTCTCTTTCTCAAGATACTCGGTGGCTAGGAAAATTTTCTTACTTATCTCTTTGGCTCTCTCTCGCCACTCGTCATTATCATGGAAAAAATGCTCGTAATCAACCTTAACCATCGCAGAACAGGTCGCCTCAGGGATAATTATCGCATCTATCTTATCATTTAGGCTCTCAAAATACTCAATATTTCTCTTTGCCAAAACCTCAACCGTCGCAAAATCACCCGTAAAATACGCCGGTGCGCCACAACATGCTTGCTTTTTCATCAAATGCACGTTTAATTTTAGCTCACGAGCTATTTTTAGCAAGCTCTCACCAATGCTTGTGTATGCGTAGTTTCCCATGCAGCCGATAAATATTCCTATCGTCTTTTCGCCACCGTTATCTATAAATTCCTCATGTGAATTTAAAAAGCTCTTGCCTTTAGCGGTCGGAAATAGCCTCTCTTTTTTTACCATCGGCAGGCTAAAGCGTGGCGTCATCGTGCTCTCTTTTATCTTAAATGCACAGCTTTGAAAGACATAGCCCATTTTAGCGCAAAAGTCCATTATAGCTCGGTGGCGAAGTAACCAGAAAAACGCCTTTTTATACCAAGCTATGCCGTATTTATTTGCTAGATCTTTTCTGACATTTTCTATCGCCGTATCCACGCGTAAGGAATTTGGGCAGACATCTACGCAGTTGGTGCATAAAAAACAGCTCTCAAATATATTTTTTGCATTTTTATCAAGGTTGAGTTCACCTCGCTCGTAAGCGCCTAAAAGATCCAAAAAACCCCTTGGGCTCGTTACCTCATCGCTATTTATATTGTGGATAGTGCAAACCTGTATGCACTTGCCGCATTTTACACATTTGTCTGAAATTTCACTAAATTTAAACATCATATCGTCTTTGAAAAGCTATTTTTACTATCTTTAAATTTTATCATATATTCATCAAAACACATAGCGATATTGCGGATTATGAGTGTGCCGGTCTCGTTTACGCTGATCTTATCGGGCGTAACGCTAACAAATTCACTCAAATTCTCAAGCTCTTTTAGCTCCCCATTAAAGTGATCAAAAAAGTCTATCTTAAACTCCGCTTCAACCGCTTTTATATCAAGCGCGAAGTTACTCATCAGGCTCATTATAACAGCCTTTCTAAGCAGGTCTTCATCGTTTAGATAAACACCCTTTGCGTAAGGTAAAATTCCGCTATCAAGGGCCTTTTCGTATTCGTCCATATCTTTATAATTTTGCGCGTAGTAGCGCTTGCCCTCACCTATACTGGTTAGTCCTATACCGATAAGATCGGCTCCTCCCTTTGTCGTATAGCCTTGGAAATTTCTATGCAAAGTCTCGTTTGCAAGCGCGCCAAAAAGCTCGTCATTTGGCTTTGCAAAGTGATCCATGCCTATCATTTTATAGCCGTTTTTGATAAAAAACTCGGCCGTGTATTTTAAAATTTCAAGTTTGGTTTTTGGGCTTGGGAGCGTAGCTTCATCAAATTTACGCATTGACTTTTTAATCCACGGCACATGAGCATAGTTAAACACCGCCAGCCTATCAGGACTTAGCGTCAAAGCCTTATCAAGCGTAGTTTTAAAGCTCTCAAGTGTTTGATAAGGAAGTCCATAAATAAGATCCATATTGATTGAGTTTATACCTTTTGCGCGTGCCATGTCTACAGCATTTTTAGTGATCTCATAAGGCTGTATCCTATGAATTTCCTTTTGCACTTTCTCATCAAAGTCTTGCACGCCGTAGCTTATGCGGTTAAACCCATGCGAGACAAGCACATCAAGTTGCTCATCGGTTAAAAATCTAGGATCTATCTCGCAGCTAATCTCCGCCTCACTCATAAAATTTGGAAATTTAGCTTTTATAAGACGGATTATTCTATCAAGTTGTTCGGCATTATAAAAAGTAGGAGTACCGCCACCAAAATGCATCTGAAGCACAGGCGCACTTGTGTCAAGATGACGTGATAAAAGCTCAAGCTCTTTTGCCAGATACTCGATATATCTCTCTTTTTTATCCTCTTTACTTGTATAAATTACATTGCAACCGCAAAAATAACAGGCGCTTCTACAAAACGGAAGATGTAAATAAAGCGAAAGAGGTCTTGATTTATCGCGATTTTCAAGCTCGTTTATATATGCTTTATAGTCAAATTTATCACTAAACTCAAGCGCAGTCGGATAGCTTGTATATCTTGGCCCAGGGCGTGAATACTTTACATATGCGTCAAAATCAATCATTAAATTTACTCCTAGCTGCTTTCATCATCTCGCTCATATCGACAAATAAATTCGGATGATCTTTTTTTATGTTTTTTACTAATTTCTCAATATCAACACTAAAATTTTTCTCATTTTTCTTCGTTGCTATGCGTTTTATCTCATCCATAGCCACAACCCAAACATCACTAAAATCAATCGGAACATTCTGCCAAATCGTCTTTTCAAGCTTTAGATCAAAATTTTCTTTTTGCAGTTTACGAAAGGCTTCGATCATCTGCGAAAGGGATTTTATCGAAACCATCGTGTGTAAATTTTGGTTTTCATCGATACCAAACCAAGGCTCAACACCATCCCAAGAGCCACTTTTTAAATTTAAAGCACGCTCGTTTGGATTATCAGTCGGCACTATCTCAAATATCGTTCTCTCATCCTCGTTAATACCAAGTGAGCTGCTAATCTCGTTGATTTTAGCCAGTGGATTTTTATTTTTTTCACTCATTATTTTCTCATTTCAAATTTTATCTATGCCTATCAAGCCAAACCATTACACCCTTTTGCGCGTGCAGTCTATTTTCCGCCTCGGCAAAAATTTCGTCCGCATGCGCCTCAAAAACCTCTTCGCTCACTTCATATCCGCGGTAAGCAGGTAAGCAGTGCAAAAATATAGCTTTTTTATCGGCTAATTTCATTAGCTCACTATCCACACAAAAGCCCGCAAATTCTTTTATGCGTTTTTCCTTTTCCGCCTCTTGTCCCATTGAGACCCAAGTATCGGTAGTAACGACATTTGCGCCGCTTATCGCCTCTTTTATATCATTTGTGATGATGATTTTAGCACCTGAGATTTTAGCATTCTCCTGAGCCGCGGCTAAGATCTCCGCATCCACCTCATAGCCCTTTGGCGTGGCGACTCTAAACTCAAAGCCAAGCTTGCTAGCTAACATCAGCCACGAGTGAGTCATATTATTTCCGTCTCCCACATATGCAGCCTTTACCTCTTCCACTTTTAGCCCGCACTCTATCATAGTTAGCATATCGGCCATTAGTTGCACGGGATGAAATTTATCACTAAGTCCGTTTATCACAGGGATCTTACTAAATTTCGCAAATTCCTCCAACGTCTCATGGCGATTAACGCGAAGCATCGCCATATCGCACATTCCACTTATTACGCGTGCCGTGTCTTTTATAGGCTCACCGCGTCCGATTTGGATATCATTTGAGCTTAGAAACATCGCATGCCCGCCAAGCTGATACATCCCCACATCAAAGCTCACCCTAGTCCTAGTAGAGCTTTTCTCAAATATCATAGCAAGACTTTGCTCTTTTAGATAAGGCTTATAGTTTTTGTCTTTAGCCTCTTTTTTTATCTCGATGGCTAAATTTAAAATTTCAATAATTTCCTCTTTACTAAAGTCGTTTAACGTTAAAAAATGTCTCACTTAAAGTCCTTTTCTTAAAATTTGGGCAGCCTCTTTGGCGTGGTAGCTTATGATCAGATCTGCACCCGCCCTTTTAAAGCCAAGCAAGGTCTCCATCATCACTCTTTCATAATCAATCACACCAGCTTTTGCTCCAGCTTTTAAAAGAGCATACTCACCACTTACGTTATACGCACAAACGGGAAGTCTTGTAGCATCTCTTAGCTCACGAATGATGTCTAAGTAGGCAAGTGCGGGTTTTACCATGAGTATATCGGCTCCTTGCGCCTCATCTTCCAAGCTCTCATTTACTGCCTCCAAGCGGTTTGCAGCGTCCATTTGATAGCTTCTTCTATCGCCAAAGCTTGGCGCGCTCTCTGCTACGTCACGAAACGGTCCGTAATACGCTGAAGCAAATTTGGTCGAATACGCCATAACAGGCAGATTTTCATAGCCGTTTTCATCAAGTGCTTCTCTAAGCGTCGTGATAATGCCGTCCATCATGCCACTAGGTGCTATCATATCAGCTCCGTTTTTAGCATGTATAAGCGCTTGCTTGGCTGAAATTTCAAGCGTAGCGTCATTATCAACAGTCTCATGAACATGATCTAAAATTCCACAATGTCCGTGATCTGTGTATTCGCAAAAGCAAAGGTCGGTTACGACGACAAGGTGTGGAAATTTATCTTTGATCGCACGAAGCGCTGTGGCGATAATACCATCATTACTTAATGCGTCAGAGCCGATACTATCTTTTAAATTTGGAATTCCAAACAAGATAATAGACTTTATGCCCAAATTTACGATAACTTCGCACTCTTTTAAAATTTCATCTAAACTCATCTGAAAGACACCCGGCATAGAGTTTATCTCTTTTTTTATCCCCTTGCCTTCCACCACAAAAAGCGGATATATAAAGTCGCTTGCACTAAGCGAATTTTCACGAACCATGTCCCTTATTGCAGGGTTTATCCTAAGTCTTCTAAAGCGTTTAAACATAATTTTGCCTTTTATCTGCTAAAATATTTCATTTTATAAGTGTATCATAGTTGGAGTAAATTTAATATGAAAATCGAGATTTCAAACATTGCCAACCTGCCCTCAAGATTTGGTAAATACAAAATTAAAGCTTTTAAAGAGGGATTTAAAGAGCATTTAGCGATCTACAAAGAGCCTTTTGGCGATGTAACAAATGTGCGTATCCACTCAGAGTGTCTAACAGGAGATGCGATAGGAAGCCTAAAATGCGACTGTCGCGATCAACTTGAGGCGAGTTTAAAATTTATAGAAGAACATAGCGGTATGGTTATCTATCTTCGTCAAGAAGGTCGTAATATAGGGCTTTTAAACAAAATAAACGCTTACGCACTTCAAGACAAAGGGCTTGATACGATAGAGGCAAACCACCAACTTGGCTTTAAAGCCGACGAGCGAACATATGAGATAGTTGATTTTATCTTAAAACATTTTGGTATAACAAAGATAAATTTACTCACAAACAACCCACTTAAACTAATGGGGTTAAAGTGTGTAGAAGTCGTAGCAAGAGTGCCGATCGTAATAGAGCCAAACGAATTTAACGAGGGTTATTTGCGTGTTAAAAAAGAGCAAATGGGACATATTTTAGATGAAAAATAGCTTGGTTTTGTCACCTGAATTTAAAGATAAAACAGTTAAATTTGCCGAAATTTTAGCCAAATTTAACCGCATACACAGCCTTACAAACTACAAAAATATAGACGAGCAAATTCTTGACAGCATAGCTCCGATAGAAATTTTTGACATAAAAGATGCTAAAGTAGCCATTGATGTCGGTAGTGGTGCCGGCTTTCCTGCGATATTTTTAACAATGATAATGAACGAATGCGAGTGGCATTTGTTTGAGCCAAACGCTAAAAAATCATCCTTTCTAAGTTACGCAAAAGTTGCTCTAAATTTACAAAATCTCACGGTTCACAGCCAAAAGATCGAAAATTCTAATAAATTTCATGCAGACCTTATAACATCAAGAGCCTTGATGAAAACACCCCAGTTGATCAAAATATGCAATGGCTTTTATGATAAAAGCACAAAATTTCTGCTTTATAAGGGATCGAGCGTAAACGAAGAACTAGGCGATATAAAGGCTGAAATTTATAATAACAAAAACAGAAATTACATTTTAATGGAAAATATATGCTAGGAAAAATCATAACTTTAATCATCGTATTTGCGGTAATTTATCTCGTATTTTTTAAAATGCTACGCAAAAAAGACAGTGGGAATAAAGAAATAGAAAATTTCGTAGAATGCGACAAATGCGGCACTTTCGTCGACATGAAAAGTGCTGTTTTAAGCAACGGCAGATATGTCTGTCGTGATTGCATAAAGGCTAGATAATGCAACTTATCGGACATGAGCTAGTGGAATTTGAACCGCTATTTTGGACACAAAGCACAAACGAGATGTCAAAAGATAGGCTAAATTTGTTTGAGTTTGATAAAGATCTCATAAAATTTGCAAAGCAACATCAAATGAACTTCGCCACCGTCTGCATAGACACCAAACAAGCCATCATAGCAAACGCTTGTGGCGCAAAATTTATACTTTGCCATAAATTAATCGCAAAAAATTTGTCCGACCTGGCACAATTTTATCTTTTTGACGCAAAAATAGCCTGCGTAATAACTCATGAGCACGAGCTTGAAGAGCTTGCTAAATTTGGCGTTGATGTTGCGATATTTCAGAAAGGGGTCGTAGGTGGAAATTTTTAAAACCTGTTTTTTAATGGTAGGGCTTGTGCTTCTTTTTATGTTTGTAGGAGCATGGATCGGTGGCGAACAAGGCATGATAATGGCATTTTTAGTGGCGCTTGGCATGAACTTTTTTAGCTACTTTTTTAGCGACAAGTTGGTATTAAAGCGCTATAACGCCATTGAAGTAGACGAAAACAGCGCGCATGGACTTTACGCCATCGTTAAAAGACTTTGCCAAAAAACAAGCATGCCAATGCCTCGCATTTACATCATACCCGAGCAAATGCCAAACGCCTTTGCCACAGGAAGAAACCCAAGCCACGCAGCCGTAGCGGCAACGGAAGGGCTTTTAAATTTATTAGACGAAAACGAAGTGGAAGCGGTTTTAGCTCACGAGCTAAGCCATGTGCGCCACTACGACATCCTAACCGGAACGATCGCCGCAGTTATTGCAGGGGCGATCGCCATGCTTGCAAATTTTGCTCAATTTGGCGCGATGAATAGAGAAAATTCACAGCGCAACAATGCTCTTATGATGATCATCATCGCGGTTGTGATGCCACTAGCAGCTAGCGTAATACAAATGGCTATCTCAAGAGAAAGGGAGTATAAAGCCGACAAAGGTGCAGCGCTAATGACTGGACACCCGGAGTGGCTAGCAAGCGCACTAAACAAGCTTGAAAACTACTCGCGCTCATATGCTATACAAAACGCCTCACCGCAAAGCGCACATATGTTTATCGTAAATCCATTTGGCTCATTTAAAGACAAATTCAGCGGTCTTTTTAGGACTCATCCAAGTACAAGCGATAGGATAGTAAGGCTAAACGAACTAGCTCAGCAACTAGGCACAAGTCATAGAAATCACGGGGCAAGCGGCTTTTTTAGAAGATAAATTTATTGATTTTGCAGCAAAAGACAGTCAGCCTTTTTAATGCTATACTCAAACAAAAGCTTGCCAGTCTCAAAATAAAAAACATGTTCCATAATAATGTCTTGGTCAAGCATATCAAGAGCTTTTTTATCGGAGCAAATTTGAGTCAAGTTCATTTTTCTTGTTTCGCTTGCGTATTTTTCAAGCTCTTCTTTGTTAAATTTTGAGACCCAAGTCTTTTTTGTGTCATTAACAGCATATCTATAAAGCAAGACATCAGCGATATTTAAAAGGTCGTTTAAAACGATGTTTGAATTACATCTAAGCGGAAGAGCCTTTTTATATGCTTTGGCATAAATTTCAGCAGCTTCGTGGCTTGTTTGAGAGAGGACAAAATTTAAAATCACACATAGTAAAAAAACTACTCGCAACTGCTCTTATCCACCGATATATCAAAAAGATGTTTGTTGTTTAGCGTATAGCTACCATTTAGTTTTATACCTCTGTTTAGCATGACTTTTGCAATACTTGTAGCGCAAATCGCACTTTTGCCGTTTTGATAGAATTCATTTTTAAGCCGTGCCACCTGTGCTTTTTTTAAATTTGAAATCTTTCTATTTGCGGTATCGTTTAATTTAAAATTTGCATTGACGTTTAAACCATCAATATCAAGCGAGTCTATCACAACCATCTCATCAACTCTGTATGGTAAATTTTGACCTGCTAGTTGTTTTATAAATTTTGGAATTTCTTCCGTTTTTAGACTTGATAAAATTTGTTCATAAATTTTAAGCTCGTTTGCGTTATTTGCAAAAGCCACCACTCCCAAGCAAATGGCAAAAAGAGCTTTTTTCATGATTGCCATTTTCTATCTATAAACGGCGAGAGCTTTGTTAAAACATCATAATTTATCGTATTAAAAAACTGCGCCCACACATTTGCATCATCAAACACACAAACCATCTCACCGCAATTTTCACAGCTAAAGCTATCCATCGACATCTTGCCAAGAAGCCGTTTGCCGTTTGCTAGCGTTAGATCTCCATCTCCCGTATATCGCAAAAGCCCGTCGCCATATCCAAGGTCATATGTAGCTATATTTATGTCGCTTGTAGCGCAAAATTTAGCCCCATATCCTACGCATTGACCGGCTTTTAGCACTCTTTGACTAATGCGCTGTGCCCACAGACTAAGAACGGGTTGCAAATTTAGACTATCGTTAAACTGCGCGTATCCATGCTGAGCGATACCTACACGAACCATATCATCGCTCATATCGCTAAATCTTTCAACTCCGGCTGAGTTATGAGAGTGAAATATCGGTTTTAAAAGTCTAAATTTATCACAAAAGGCGAGAATTTTCACCTTCGCCTCACTAAATTTTTGCTTTTGCACAAAATAATCCGCATTCATCTCGTCACTAGCCCTAAAGTGCGTGTAAGCACCCTCAAGCTTTAAATTTTTACTTAAAATAACATCAAAAGCACTATCAAGCTCATCTATACAAAGCCCGTTTCTATGCATGATCGTATCAATCGCAAGATGAATTCTAGTGCCGTCTTTGACGCTATTTAAAGCATAAATATCATTTATACCGTATATGAAATTTTGACTTTCGTTTTTATTTGGTATGTGAGAAAGGATCAAAATTTTATCAAAAAACTCACCTATCTCATGCGCCTCTTTTTCGTTTTTTACGGCACAAAATTTTATACCAAATTCCTTTGCAACAGGAGCTATAAGCAAAGCCCCGTGCCCATATGCGTTATCCTTTAAAACCAAGATAACGCGCTCTTTACCGCCCGCTTTATTGCAAATTTGTGTTAGATTATGTGTATAGGCGGATTTATTTAGACGAATTTCAGACATTAAATTTCACATCATAAGCGCTATATACGTCTGGTAGTAGCTTTCTAACAGCGTAGTCATACGCATAAAATTTGGCATAAATTTCTTTTAAATTTACATCTTTTGCTTTATCAAAATCAAAAACATCAGTATAACCCTTTTTAGGCACATTTGCATCTAATAACTCAAAAAATTGCGCTCTTGCGGCAAAAATTTTTTCTATCTTTTCCTTAACTTGTGCTTGTTTTGACTCTTCTTGCACGCTTACTCCTCTATTAAAATTTTCATATCGTCGCCGTAAAGTTTCACGTAAAGTGTTTTTTGTCCTTGAAATTTATATGTCGGCGTAGAGTAGTCCTCAAAAAAGCTTACTCTAAAAATATTCTCATTTTTTAAATTCGGATAAGGTGTGATGATAAGGTTCGAAAAAGCTATATTTTTACTCTCTTTTCTGGCAAATATCGCTCTTTTCATGCTTTGAAATTTATCCAAACTCATACCGTCGTATCTTGCGAAATTTTTATCGTAAAATTTTAGATAATTTTCTATATCGCTCTCACTCCATGTCTTTTTCCATCTAAAGAGCTTTGAAATAATAACAGCGATTTGCTCGGCACTTGCATTTGGCTTAGCATCTTCGTAAATTAACGCCAAAGAGCGCTTGTAATCGATGATTTTGTCGTATTGCATTAAAGTATCGTTCTCCATGGCGACACAGCCTTTTGTTTTAAGCTCATCAGTCCTCTCGCCATCAAGCGGATAACCATGTATCCATATGCCTCCGCCGTTTCTTTTTGCAAGTTTATCAAGTAAATTTGGGTAAGAAAGAGAAAATGCAAGCGGTCCAAGATATCTATCGCTAGGCACAAATCTTCTTGTTAGCTGATACACGCCAATCGGCGTCTTAAGGTCGCCCTCTATAAGCTTTTCACCGCTTTTGCCAACTATAACGCCAGTATCAAAAGTCTGCTTTAAAACACCGTCCGAGTAAGTAAATACGCTTAGTTTTTTATCTGTTTTATCAACCACCGTAAGCAAAATATCATTGTCATAGTAACCGTATTTTACGTCCTTGCCATCAAGCTTTTTAAGCCAATACTCTTTGCTTAAGATATTTTTTTCTATCTCTTTTATGACAGCTGAAATTCCATTTTTTAGGTAAATTTCTTCGTAGTTTTGAGCCCAAGCGGCCACCATGAAAGACACAAGTAATAAAAGCTTTTTCAATCTAACCCCATTAAAGTAAAAATTTAAAGCGTAATTATAGCCTAAAAATTTCACTTTTAAGCGTTAAATTTCACTTTTTAAGCTAAGCACTATATAATAAAACTTGCGTATAATGACATAAAATACAAAAAAATAATTTCACAAGGAGTTAGTTATGAAAAAATTTCTACTTGTTTGCCTTTTGTCGGGCGGTTTTTGTGCGAGTCTCTTAGCAGCTGATATTAGCGTTGAAAATTTAAGAGCTCGTCCTTCAAATATCGGTGCAAGCAATAGTGCGATATTTATGGACATAAAAAACAGTTCAAACGCCGATGTAAAACTAGTCGCTGTTAAATCAAGCATATGCAAAAGCACTGAGCTACACACACATAAACTGGTTGATGGTATGAAAATGATGACAAAGATAGACGACATAAATGTTCCCAAAGAAGGCATGGCAAAACTAGCTCCGGGCGGACTTCACGTCATGCTTATAGGGCTTGATAAACCGCTTGTTGACGGTGATATAGTTGATCTTGAAATGAGCTTTGATAACGGAGAAATACTAAATTTTAACGATATAAAAGTCATAAACAACTTCAGATAAACGCAGCTTGCGTTATTTAACCACATTTATGCAAATTTAGGAGTGTGTAATGAAAAAAATATTTGCTTTTTTGGTTTTTGTGCTAATAATCGGTGGAGCTGCTCTTTTGCTTCTAAAACCGTCAAAATACGACTTTAAGGCGTATTCTCCAAGCGGAGAAGTTAGCTTGCAATCATTTGAAGGAAAATATAAAGCGATATATTTTGGCTATCTTTTTTGTCCAGATGTTTGTCCTACTACGCTTTCACTGGTAGGCGATGTGCTAACTAAGCTAGATAGAAATGACTTTGAGCTAATCTTCATAACGCTTGATCCAAAGCGAGATAAGCCAGAAGACCTAACAATGATGGCTAAAAATTTCTATAAAGATGCAACTGGTCTAAAGCTACTTGACATTGACAAAGTAACGGCGAATTATGGAGTTAAATTTAAAGAAATTCCTATGCCAAATTCGGAAATGTTTTATACCGTAGCACACAGTTCATCGATATATCTAATCGACAAAAATGGTAAATTTTACTCTGAAATTTCAAATCTAACCACAGAAAATATCAAAGAAAACATCTTAAATCTTATCAAAGAAAGACCGTAATCAAAATGATAAAAATACATAAATTTCTTCTTACAACACTATGCGCTACGACTATGTTTGCTGAAGTTGCGACCATAGATGCAACACCAAAAAACATATCTGAATTTAAACAGGTCGTAGACATTAGAACACCTCCTGAATGGCACAACACAGGCGTAGTAAAAGGTGCAAAACTTATTACTATGACAAATGACAAAGAGGGCTTTTTGATGTCATTAAAGGCAGCCGGCATAGACACAAAAGAGCCAATCGCGCTTATTTGCAGAAGTGGCGCAAGAAGTAGAGCTTTTGCAGAGTTTATAAATGGCGATAACCTAAAGATTATCAACCTACATGGGGGCATGAGTTCACTCATAGCAAAAGGCTATCAACCCGTTTCGCCCAATCAATAAATATAAATTTTATGTAAAATATTTAAATTTAAATCGTATCATATCGTATAAATTTTAAAAGGAGAAAAAAGATGAAAAACTATCTTGATATTATAAATTTTCGCCATGCATGCAAAATTTTTGACGACACAAAAAAGATTAAAAGCGAAGATTTTGATTTTATTTTAGAAGCGGGTCGTGTAAGTCCAAGCTCGACAGGACTTGAGCAATGGGACTTTGTAGTGGTGCAAAACCCGGCACTTAGAGAAAAGATACGCAAGGTATCATGGGATCAACCGCAAATCACCACTTGCTCGCACTTGGTTATCATTTTAGCTAAAATTTCAGACATCAAAAGCGATAGCAAATACGTAGCTGATATGATAAACAGACGTCCTGATAAAACACCTCAAGAGCATGAAGCTAGAGTGAATTTTTACAAAAGTTTCATCACAGAGAATTTTAAAGACGACGATGAGTTGCTATTTCAATGGTCACACGAGCAGTGCATGTATCCTGCGATAAACATGATGAATGCCGCAGCATCTCTTGGCATAGACAGCTGCCCGATAGAGGGTTTTGAGCGTGAAGAGGTTGGCAAGCTTTTAAATATCGATCCCAAAAAACACCGCGTAGCCATAGCTATACCGTTTGGATACCGCCTAAACGAACAGCCTGTTAAATATCGCAGAACGATGGACGACGTTGTTACTTGGATAAATTAATCTACTTAACGAGCCAAATTTCGGCTCGTTAAAAATCTTCAAAAATTTACTTTTTAAAAATTCAAACAATCATTAAAATAAGAACATAGCAAAATATAAATAAAACTGTATCAAAATGAAAGTTATTAAAAGGGATTTAAATAGCCTAAATGGTGGAAGCGAGGGGGATCGAACCCCTGTCCAAAAACAAAACAACCGCAGCCTCTACATGTTTAGCAAAAGTGAAAGTTTCATCTAGCAAGGCTCACTTTCCAAAACCAAAAGCTAGACTAAGACAAGGTTTCGACTCTCAGCTCGTCAAACTGCTAGCCTACACTATCTGGATTACTCGCGGACTCTTTTAGATAGTATCAAAAAGCGCAAGGCTCAACTGAACTTACGCGGCTTTAGCGTAAGCAGGAGCGAAATTAACGTTATTTGCGTTTAAATTTAATTTGAGCTTTTTACGCTTTGCTCAAAGCGACATGCCACCACGACCATCCTGCTCCTGTCGAAGCCAAGTCGCTCCCGTAAAGAGATTAGTCCAGTATTTTACAGCTTTTTAAATTTTTAGTCAAGCTGCGAAGGTATATCGATTATATTTGGATTGAGAACACTAAAATACTCAGCATCACCTTCTATATCGTTTTTGTATTTTGCAAATTGATCACTAACAAGCAAAAGCCAATCAATAAAACTATCATTTGCGGGTCCTTGCAAACTCCTAGCCTCCTCACAGACATCTTCGGCAAGCGTGGTAAGTTTTAAAACAGGATCGATATGCATATAACCTGCGGCGGATTTGATATTATGAAAAATTCTAAAAAGTTCATCGATGTTGTTTTTAAATTTGTCCTCGCGTGATAAATTTACGATTAAAGGCTCCATTAGATCACACATCAACGAATAATGCGATAAAAATTCCTCAACAATATCATAAGAAAAGTCCACTTCAAGTCTTTTTAGCATACCCATTTTTACATCCTTAGCATAGGTTGATATGAATTGTAACAAAATTTTGATAAAATTAAATAATTTTTGTTAATATTTGGAGAATTTAATGACCACTAACACAAAAAAAATAACAGTCACCGATATACAAAAGAAAAAAAACAAAGAGCCAATAGTTGCCATAACGGCTTATGATGCACTTTTTGCAAAAATCTTTGATGAAGTGACGGATATCATTCTTGTCGGAGATAGCTTAAATATGAGCTTTAACAACAAGCAAGACACCTTAAGTATCGGTATAAACGAGATGATATATCACACAAATGCCGTATGTGCGGGCGCAAAACAAGCACTTATCATAACCGATATGCCATTTGGTAGCTACACAAATGAGGATATGGCATTAAAAAATGCAGTTGAAATTTTCAAAAAAACAAAAGCAGATGCAGTTAAATTAGAAGGCGGGCTAAGAGTGGCAAATACCATCAAACGCCTTTGCGATGAAGGCATAAGCGTATGCGGACATATCGGGCTAATGCCTCAATTCGTGAGATTTGAAGGTGGCTATAGCGTCAAAGGTCGCGATCCAAAAACCGCTCAAAATTTAATCAACGACGCAAGAGCGCTAGAGGCAGCCGGGGTGTTTGCCATCGTGCTTGAAGGAGTTGTTTCCGATGTTGCGCAAGCAGTTAGCAAAAGTGTAAATGTACCGATAATCGGCATAGGTTCAGGGAACCAAGTAGATGGGCAAATTTTAGTTTGGTCTGATATGCTTGGCTTTTTTGATAAATTTAAACCAAAATTTGTAAAACGCTACCTAGATGGCGCCAATTTGATCAAAAATGCCGTTCAAAACTATGCTGATGAAGTAAAAAGCAGAGCCTTCCCAAACGAAGAATTTGAGTATAAAAACTAAAAATAAAATTTAAAATAGAAGATGAAATGGATAGAATAGTAGAAATAGAAAAGATAAATTTCGAAAGCGAATACGAAGTTTCACTCCGTCCGTCGGTATTTGATGATTATATCGGGCAAGAAAAGATCAAGCAAAATTTAAATGTCTTCATAAAAGCTGCCAAAAAGCGTGGTGAGTGCTTAGATCATGTGCTTTTTTACGGACCTCCCGGGCTTGGAAAGACGACCTTAGCTCACATCATCGCAAACGAAATGGGAGTAAGTATAAAAATGACCGCCGCCCCGATGATAGAAAAAAGTGGCGATCTAGCAGCGATACTTACAAACCTACAAGAGGGCGACGTGCTTTTTATAGATGAAATTCATCGCCTAAGTCCAGCCATAGAAGAAGTGCTATATCCTGCGATGGAAGACTTTCGTCTTGACATTATCATAGGTTCGGGACCGGCTGCTCAAACGATAAAGATAGACTTACCAAAATTTACCCTCATCGGAGCTACAACGCGTGCGGGCATGATCTCCGCACCTTTGCGCGATCGCTTTGGTATGGACTTTCGTCTTCAGTTTTATACGCCGCCAGAACTATCTCGTATCGTAGAAATCGCCTCTGCAAAACTAGGCAAAGAGTGCAACATAAAGGCATCTTTGGAAATAGCCAAGCGCTCACGCGGAACACCGCGTATCGCTTTAAGACTATTAAAACGAATTCGCGACTTTGCCGAAGTAAACGATGAAAATTTCATCTCACATGAGCGAAGCAAAGAGGCGCTTGACGCACTTGGTGTAAACTCTCTTGGCTTTGACGAAATGGACATAAAATACCTAGAAATTTTACTAGAAGCAAAGCGCAGACCTCTAGGACTAAGTACGATAGCCGCAGCAATGAGCGAAGATGAGGGGACAGTTGAGGACGTACTTGAACCATACTTGCTAGCAAACGGATATATCGAGCGAACTGCTCGTGGCAGGATCGCCTCAGCAAAGGCATATGATGTGTTTAAAATTTCGCCGCCAAGCGATCTAAAAGCTAGCGAGAAAACACTATTTAATGAGTGAGCATTTCTCACTCAAAAGTTAGATAAAATTAATCCCAACTATTAACCCAAAGCTTCATGTTTTTGTATAAACTACTACTTTAATATGGCCACCTGACATCAAATAAACCATTCTCACTCACTCAGCTTGGCATGGTATTGTTTTTTATTTTATTTATCATTTTGAGGTTAATTTATTTAAAGCTTCTGTAATATTTTCATTATTTGCGCCGGTTTTACCTAGCAAATTTACCAAAAACCACCATAGAACTCCTACTTTCATAAAGCAATTTCGCATCGTCCGTAAACGGATAAAACTCGCTCATTTCTTCTCCTTTGTAAATTTAACTTATTTTACTCCTCATCACTTAATCACCCATAAAAAGAAGACATGCAAACAAACTGTTACACTAAACGTATAATACACAGCAAGATAGCAAACGCGAAATGTTATGAAATATTTAATACAAAATTGACCGTGGATTATTTGATATTATTTGCTATAATATTGTATTTTAGCAAGGAAAGCAATGAATAGTCGCATATTTTTTGGATTTTTAGTATTTTTTGCACTCTCTTTAGTGCTTTATCTATTTAAACCATTTTTGTTAAATATCTTTATCGCCATGCTTTTGGCGGTCGCAACATCAAACATAAACGTCAAATTTCTAACCATTACAAAAAACAAAAGAACTCTATCGGCTTCGCTTACGACGATAGTTTTGTTCTTGTTGTTCATAGCGCCTTTGCTTTATGCAGTTATAAAAATAACCAAGCATGCAGCAGGCTTTGACATAGATAATATCACGACGACTATCGACTACATAAAAAATTACGACTTCAAGCTCCCTGGCGCACTTTCGTTTTTAGAGCCAAATTTCAAGGAATTTATAAACGAATTTGACATCAAAACACTCTTTACTCAACTCATATCAAACCTTACAAATTTAGGTAAAACCAGCGTTAAATTTATAGCCGATATAATTGTTATACTTGTGTTTTTCTTTTTTTGCAACCTTTATGGAAGCGAGCTTGTTGCGTATTTAAAAAATGCTCTTCCGTTAGAAAAATACGACACACAGTATGTCTTAAGCGAGGTAGCAAACGTAATGAGCGTCGTATCATACTCAACCATAGCAAATATGATAATACAAGGTTTTTTGTTTGCTATTATCACTATGATATACGGATATGATGGCTTTTTGACGGGAATTTTATTTGCTTTTGCGTCACTTGTGCCAGTCATCGGCGGTCTTTTAGCATGGGGTCCGCTAAGCCTTTACGAGTTTGCAAACGGTAATGTTTCTGCAGCGATCGTGATCGCCGTTTATACGATCGTAGTTATATCAATCATCGCAGATACCTTCTTAAAGCCTCTCGTGATAAAATTTATTAACTCTCGTTTGGTTAAAATTCCAACTCAAATAAACGAACTTTTGATATTTTTTGCAATGATCGCGGGACTTACTACATTTGGCTTTTGGGGCGTGATACTTGGTCCTGCTATCGTTACGTTTTTTATGTCCGTTATAAAACTTTACACTCTACTTAGAGAGAGATCATTTGTATAATTGAGGAGAAGATATGATATTTGAAGATGAATTTATAAAAGTAGAACGCGAAGAAAATGAGCTTCCTTGGGTTAAAATTTTTACCAAATTCCCATACCGAGAGCTTAGTGAATGCGACGAAAAAACTCGTGCAAGACTTTTTGAAGCGATGTTAATAACCGAAAAAACTATGCTTGAGTTTTATAATCCAACAAAAATAAACATCGCAAGCTTTGGCAACTATGTCCCTCACGTGCACATACACGTCATAGCACGTTTTGAAGACGACGTATTTTTCCCAGAAAGCGTTTGGGGCAAGAAACAACGCGAAAGCAAGTTAAATTTAGCCAAATTTGATGACTTTGCAAAAATTTTAAGCGATAGCTTAAAAGGATGATTGTTGCAAGATAAAAAAAATGCCATAATCTCCGTCACGCTTATCGTAAGCCTAGTAGTTTGCACCATACTTTACAATCTATACTCACAGTATCTAAAAGAGCGTAAAGAAGAGAGTATAAAGGTTTATTTCGACTATCAGATCAAACAACTTAACAAAAACATAGAAGACGCAAAACTATCATCGCTGGCACTTGCTATCATCTTAAGCAAAAACGACGCGATACAAGAGTGTTTTACGAGCAACGACAGAACAAAGTGCTTGCAAGATGTTGAGGAGATAATAAACACCTTCGGCACGGTTTCCGTATATAAAAATTTACGTCTTCATCTGCATACAAAAGACTTAAGAAGCTATGTTAGAAGCTGGGATACAAAGCTTTATGGAGATAAACTTACTCACTTTAGACACCTCATCAGCGAGTCAGCAAAGCAAAAACGACCAATGACAGGGATAGAAGTCGGCATGGCTGGAGTTAAGATCCGCTCCATATCAGGAGTAATGGCAGGCGAGCAAAATGTTGGCACGATAGAGGTTATGCTTGATTTTGAGTACATGGGAGAGTTTTTTAAAGAACAAGGTATCGATCTTTTTGTGCTTTTAGATAAGGACCAAGCCATAAGCAAACAAGGCATAAGAAACGCAAATTTACTTAGCAAATACTATATCGAAAATTTAAATACCGCAAATTTAAATATACTTGAAATTTTACGCGATATAGACTTTGATCAAAATGACTTCATAAGATATAAGAACCATTATTTTAGTGTCGTGCCACTTATGGATGCTAGCTCAAAGCGTATAGGATATTACGTGCTTCATATCAACAAAGATGAAAAAGAGCGCAACCTATCACAAAACTACATCCCAGACAACGAGTTCTTGTTTTAAATGTTATCAATCTGAAATTTGAAAATAATAATAAAAAGTGCTTCCCTCTTTAGGGACGCTTTTTACTTCGTATTTTATATCTTCCTTGTTACAAATTTCACTCACGATATTTAGCCCCAGACCAAAACCGCCTCGCACCTCGTCTTCTCTTACATAACGCTTCCAGATACGCTTTGTATCTTTAATACCATCACCAAAATCCTGAACACTAAGCACGGCCTCTTCGCCGTTTGATCTTAAATTTATTATCACCCTGCTATCTTGAGGACTGTATTTTATAGCATTTGTAATGGTGTTGTCGATTATCCTTTGAGCTGCAAGTTTGCTGATATTGACAAAAATTTTTTCTTCTAAATTTGGAACAAGCATGATATGTTTTGACTGGGCAACGCTATTTAAAAACAAAATTCTTTCATGTATATATAAGCCAAGGTCGATCCGCTCTTTTGGAAATTTTATATATCCGCGTTTGATGTAAAACTCGACATCTTCGTATGTTATTTGCATTTGTTTTAGGGCATTTTTGATACGATTTGTGTATTTGTTATCCATGCCAAGCATTTCAAGGTTCATACCTGCTACGCCAAGAGGTGTTTTTAGCTCATGCATGGCATCGTTAAAGAAGTTACTCATGTATCTTTGAACATCTTTGTATGGCTTTACACTACCAAGATAACTCATATAAAGTATAAAAAACACCATAACCAAGGCAACGGTAAGCATAAGAGCGGTTAAGAAAACCATACGTTTGTTGCTTTGCTCTTGGGTTACTATGATATAGTAAAGCTTTTTATCCTTAAAGAAAAAACTCTTATAAAATAAAAATTTACCTTGCTCAAGCACAACAAATTTAAAATTTTCAGGTCTTACACTAAGGGTAGAAACGATCGGGTTAAAATCAGCATCATAAATAGCGTATTTAAATATAAGAGAAGTTGGCATCTCTTTGTTGTTTAAAAACAGTGTTCGTATTTGTTTTTCGTATTTAAGTAAGCTAAAAAGATTTTTTGAAGTCTCATCTTTTTGGCTTAATCCCAAAATAACCAAACTTTGAAATACAAATAACGCCATAATGACGATAGTGGCTAAAATGGGAATTTTAAAGCTTTTATCCATTTATTTTATAGCCGACTCGTCTTTTTGATGTTATAAATTCATTTGATGTTTTTTGACGAATTTTAAGAACATGCATCCTTATATCAGCGCCGTCTATCTCTTTGTCGCCCCAGACAAACTCACGCAACTCATCCATGCTTACATACATGTTTAGATGAGATACTAAGCACTCAACAAGGTCAGTCTCTTTAGCACTTAAGTCTATTAAAGCCCCATCTTTTTGCAAAACTCTTTTGCTTGTATTAAACTCAAATCCCCCATTTAGCTTAATTACATTTTTATCATCGACACTATAATACTTCCTCATAAGCTCGGCAACTCTAAATTTAAGCTCAGCTAGCTCAAACGGCTTTTTTAAATACTCATTACAGCCAAGCTCGTAGCCTATCGCCATATCATCGATATCAACAAGCGATGTTGTGATCATTATAGGCGTGTTTAAATTTAAATTTTTTATGTATTTTATAACCTCATGTCCGCTTATCTTTGGAACTTTTATATCAAGGATAAAAAGATGATAAAAGTTGCTAGCTATCAGATCACAAGCTTTTTGACCGTCACTAGCGCAATCAACATCATATCCAAGCATTTGCAAATACTCACAAACACTCTCTTGAAACTGTATGTCATCTTCTAAAAGTAAAATCTTCAACGTAAACCTTTGCTCTTTAAATTTAAAGGAGCGTTTGTATAAAACAAACGCTCATGTTGCTCATGCACCGGTAAAAATTTGACCTGCATAAACAATGTAATATCTTAGCAAAATTACGCCACATATTACAAGTAAAGTATTTAAAAGTATTGCAGTTGGTTTATATGCATGACCTTTTAATACGGTAAGATCTATCACGATAGGCAAAACAAGTCCCATACCTACAACACCAAACCAGAAAATCCCTGCTAAAGCGCCGCTTCCTAAAGCTTGAACAGCAACAACCTCACTGCTACCGCCCTTTGAAAACATAAGAGCAAATAAAGCACCAAGCAAGGCTATCTCACAAACTATCGCAAAAAGGTCAAATTTTAATAAGCCTGCCACAACATGTTGGTCGATATTATCTTTAAAAAAGACCATACCACAAATAACGCTTGCAGCTATACCAGAGCTAAATCCTGAAACTAAAAATAGTATAGGAAGCACAGGGGTGTCCCATAGTGGAAGTTTGCTTATCGCACTTAGCAAAAAGCCCGTATATACGCCAACTCCTATAGCTAGGACGAAAAGTAAAATTTCCATTAATTTTACAAGACCTGACTTTAAAACTAAATTTGAAAGACTCTCTAAGATAGATATATTGCTTGCTTTTATTTGCGGTGCAAATGCAACTAACAAATAAATAAACGCAAGAGGCGTATAAAGCAAAAGCAAAGCAACACCTATAGACATAACTGAAGCAAAGTTATATTTTATAAGTATCCAGTAAAAACTAAGAGGCTTACCAAGGTCAAGCACCAAAAGTGCAAGTCCCACACAAATAGTTATAGGTGCTATTATCGCAGCTGCCTTAAAACAACCGTCAAATTTAGAAGATGATGAAATTTTATCAAGCTCTATACCCTTCCATCTAAGAAATAACGCAACTATCATCGCACCTGCACTAAGACCCGCCAAAAATAAATACACCGCGATCGGCCAAGGCCAATAAATTTCATTATATTGAGCCATACTTCCCCACATATTATTCATTGTTTCCTCCTTTGCGGTTAGCTATCATTCCAAGCTGTGGTCTTGTTTTAAATTCCTCTTTAGGAAGATAGACTTTTTTCTCTTTCATGATTTTTGAAACTTCAGAATTTTCATCGTTTAGATCTCCAAATGTAAGAGCATCTGTCGGACAAACTGCAACGCAAGCCGGCTGCTCGCCTTTTGAAAGGCGTGTTTCATAGCAAAATGTACACTTACCTATCTCACCTGTTTGCGGCTCAACAAAACGAGCATCATAAGGACAGGCCAGGATGCAGTATTTACAGCTAACACATGTGCGATGATCAAGCAGTGTAATGCCTTCTGCCGTTTTAAAACTAGCTCCCGTAGGACATACCGTAACGCAAGGACTATCTTCACACATAACGCAGCTGTGGCGTAAAAAATCCATCTTTAAATTTGGAAACGTTCCTGTCATTTTTGCATGCACTTGCAAGCGATAAACTCCGCTTGGAACGTTGTTTTCGCTTCTGCATGCAACCGAACAGCCTTGACAGCCGATGCATAAATTTTCATCATGTATCATAAAGTATTTTTTCATCATCTCCCCCTTACGCCTTAATAATGTCCACGCCAACGTTTGTTATCATCGTGGCTGCCACCGGACCCTCTTCCGGATTTAAAAGTCTGCTTTGGTTTGTTCCGTCGCCGTCTGTACGAGTCATGCCAGGCGTTGTATGACCAAATCCGTGATAAACGAACAACGTATCTTCTCTTATGCCCTCAGTCAGCATAACTTTACCTTTGTCTTTGCCAAATTTATTCTGCAAGATAACTTTATCTCCGTCTTTTAGTCCTTTTCTTGCTGCAGTTTTTGGATGTATCCAGATCGGAGCTTCACTCATCATATCATTTAAGAAAGGAACGTTTTGCGTATGTCCATTTGTATGTATAGGTGTTTTTCCACTCATCAAGCAAAGCTCATGACCGCCAAATACATCCATATCTAGCGTATTTAAGCAACCATACCCAGGGAACTGAGCCTCTACTTCCTCGCTAAATAGCTCTATCTTGCCACTCTTTGTTTTAAGTTTGGCCATACCGTCCATAAGACCGTTTTCATCTACAAATTGAGCTGCGCTTGGATATTTTTCAACGAATTTAGCAACAGAACCTTTTTCTCTATATAAAATTCCAGGTACTTTCCAGGTCACATAACCGTCTTTTTCAAGGGCAGCTAAAAGGTCTACATTGCCCTTTACTTGTTGCATACGCCACTCTCTGATGTCGTTCCATTTGTATAGTTCGTCTATTTTCATTTTGCGCGCAAGCTCTCTGAAAATTTCAGCGCCACTCTTTGTATCGCCGATAGGCTCGACTATTTTATTTCTTATCATATATGCAGGTTTTTGACCTGATTTATCCTCTATACCCTCATCTCTTTCAAGATAAGTGCTCTCAGGTAAAACCACATCCGCATAAGTTGCCATATCGTTTAGGTAAACATCACTTACTACGATAAAGTCAAGTTTTTTCATAGCATCTATCGTTTTTTGCGTACCGGCAACGTTTATTAGGTGGTTAAATCGTATATTAAACCAGCCTTTTACAGGATAAGGTTTGTCTGTTAAAATTGCGTCAGGAATATCCATCAAAACACCGTGTTGGCGGCTAACAAATTTATGTTTTCCATCCTCACCCGCAAAGTCAACCCTTGTTCCTTTTGGCACTTTAAAGTCTTTATCTGGGTTTGTTATCTCGGGGATTTCATTTAGTCCTGTTAATTTGTTATATGTTTTTGCATTTTTACCACCAAAAAGACCGCCTTTAACTTCCCAGTTGCCCATCATAGCATTTGCAGTCATAATGGCTCTTGTTCTCATGTATTCGGCTCTTGTAGTTGTAGTTTTGTGTCCAAAGTCAATGATAACGCGAGGTGCTGCAGCCCAAATTTCAGCCGCTATACGCTCAACTGTTGCAGCAGGTATGCCAGTGATACTTTCTTGCCACTGTGGAGTAGTATCTTTTGCCGCCTCTACGACCTTATCAAAGCCTATAGTAAATTTCTCTATAAATTCTTTATTATAAGTATCATTTTTAATCCATGTATTAATAAGCGCCATAACAAAAGCCAGGTCAGTTCCCGGTTTTACAGGTAGCCATTCGTCTGCTTTTGAAGCAACAACACTAAATCTAGGCTCGAGAACTACAAGCTTTGTATCTTTTTGGTCCGCAAATTTCGCAAGCTTTTTAGCATCTGATATAACTATGCCTTCAAATAAATTGTGTCCGAAGTTTACAATGTATTTTGCGTTGCTAAAGTCACGTTTTAACTTCGCGTCACCATACATGTGAGTACAAACCATTTGGTATGTTATCGGACAGTTTGAAAAGTGAGAAAAGCAGTTTGGCGAACCATAGCTTGAAGCAAAATTTACCATCAACTTATGTGTTTGACAGCTTTTACAGGTAAACACAAAGCTTTGCGGTCCGTATTTATCTTTAATCTCTTGCATTTTAGTTGCAACTAGATCTAACGCCTCATCCCAACTAGCTTCACGCCATTTGCCTTCGCCTCTTTCGCCAACGCGTATTAAAGGCTTAACTATACGTTGCGGATCGTAAAGCTGAGAGTGTCCAGAGCCACCTCTAGCACATACTGAAGTTCCTGTTCCGGACGCTTTGTGGTTACCTTGTATAAAGACGTTTTTACCGTCTACCACGCGTCCTTCGATAGGACATCGTGAAGAGCACATTTCACAGAAGCTAGGAGTAAAACTCTCGCTTCCTTTTAATGCTTTAGCACCAACCGCCCCTAGACTGCCAGGCGTAAAACAGGTTGCTAAAACACCCGCTCCAGCGCTTGTTTTTAAAAAATCTCGTCTTGATTTATTCATCTTCTCCTCCTTAGACTTCAGTATTATTTTACAATAATTTCGTAAAAATAGAGTAAAATTTTACTTAAAGATAAAATTTAGTTTCTAAGATTTATATTAAATGGGAGAAAATGTAAAAAATGTTACATTTTATTCTATTAAAAGGAAGAATAATCGGTTAAGATTTCTCTTAACCGATTTTAGTTTTTATAAAAGCGCAGGTGCAACAAGGAAGCCCAAAGCAACTGATATTGCTACCATTATAGTACCTGGAACAAAGAATGAGTGGTTAAATACAAATTTACCGACTTTTGTTGTTCCTGTGTCGTCCATAGCGATAGCGCCAAGTGTTGTTGGGTAAGTTGGAAGCACGAATAAGCCTGAAACAGCTGCGAAAGAAGCAACTAAGATCCAAACGTGTTGTGCATTCTCAGGACTTGTCATACCAAGAGCAACGGCAACAGCAGGCATCATAACGCGAGTTGTTGCAGCTTGTGAGTATAGCAAGCAGCTTAGGAAGTAAAGTACCACAGCTAGGATAAATGGATACTGGACAACCACATCTTTAGCTATCTCTTTAATGCTTTCAATGTGTCCGTTAACAAATGTCGTTCCAAGCCATGCGATACCGATGATACATATACAAGCGTTCATACCGCTTTGGAATGTACTAGTTGAAAGTAATTTACCAGTTTCAACTTTACATAAAACAACGATAGCAAAACCGATAGTAAGCATAAAGCTGATGATGGCATTATCACGTGTTAAGATTGGATTTTCGATAAGACCAACACTTTTTGAGATCGCAAGCGCATAAGCAACGATAATCAAAACACCAACACCAAATATCGCAACTGATCTTTTTGCATAAGGTTTTAGCTCTTTATACTCAACATTTTTTACCTCTTCAACAAGACCTTTTGCAAGTCTTTCTTGATAGATAGGATCTTTTGAAAGATCAAGATCGTAAAATTTGTTTACAAAAAATGCAGTTACAACCATAGCAATGAAAGTTGTAGAAATACATATAAATAAAAGTATAGGATAGCTAACACCCAAAGGCTCACAAACGCCTGTCATTGCAACAAATGCTGCTGAGATAGGGCTAGCAGTAATTGCTACTTGGCTTGAAACAACAGCAAGTGCAAGTGGTGCGCTTGGTTTGATGTTTTGACCTTTTGCAACCTCAGTAATAACAGGAAGCATAGAAAACGCAGTGTGTCCGGTACCAGCAAATATAGTTAGTAAATATGTAACTATTGGTGCTAGGTAGTTGATTTGTTTTGGGTTCTTACGTAAAATTTTAGAAGCTACTTGAACCAAAAAGTCAAGACCACCCGCAACTTGCATAGCAGTAATTGCAGAGATAACAGAAGCAATAATAAGGATAACATCCATAGGGATGCCCTTCATCTCAACTTTCATACCAAGCATAGCTAGTATAATGATACCTAAACCGCCGGCATAACCGACACCCATACCACCAAGCTTAACGCCTAGGTAGATGCCTCCGAACAGGACTATAATCTGCAAAATCAGCATTATATCCATAACGAAACTCCTTTTGTTAAATTTTGTCTTTAAAAAAATTTTTTAAGAACATTTGGTTGAATTTTGACATATTCAACCAAATACTTATCTTAAATTTATTTGCCCATGCTTGGATTTAGCATATTTTTTGGCTCAAGAATCTTATCGATCTCTTCTTTAGTTAAATATCCTCTTTCTAAGCAGATATCACCTACGGCTTTGCCTGTTTGTAAAGCTTCTTTAGCAATAGATGCTGATTTTTCATAACCAATATAAGGGTTAAACGCTGTAACTATACCTACAGAGCCTAGTACTGATTTTAAGCAAGCTTCAGGATTTGCAGTAAGTTTTTTGATAGCTTTTTCAGACAATGTTTTCATTGCGTTTTCAAGGATTGTAATAGAGTTAAATAATCCATAAGCTATACCTGGCTCAAACGCATTTAGTTCAAATTCTCCTCTCTCACTGCAAAGCATTATAGTTACGTCATTACCGATAACTTCATAGCAAGCCTCGCCTACCACTTCAGCAATAACCGGATTTACTTTACCAGGCATGATTGAACTACCAGGTTGCATTTGAGGTAGATTAATCTCACCTAAACCGCATCTTGGACCTGAGTTCATTAATCTTAAATCGTTTGCGATCTTACTTAGTCTAACAGCAGCTGTTTTTAGAGCACCGCTTACATGAACAAAATCTCCTGTATCTTGTGTAGCAGCGATAAAATCTTCAGCCGGTTTAAAATCAACCCCCGTAATAGCGCTTAACTTTTTCTCAACTACGAATTTATAGTCAGGGTGGCAGTTAATGCCAGTTCCTATCGCAGTAGCACCCATGTTTAGATGAGTTAAAGTTTCGCGAGCAGCTGTGATTTTAGCGATATCGCTTTTAATATAGCTTGCAAACGCGTTAAAGGTATTACCAAGTGTTGTAGGAACAGCATCTTCAAGCTCTGTTCTACCCATTTTGATTATGTCTTTAAAGTCTTTTGCTTTTATTTCAAGCTCAGCCTTTAACCCTTCCATGGCTTTAAGAAGATCGCCAAGTTTGGCATGCGCAGCTACTTTTATTGAACTTGGATAAGCATCATTTGTGCTTTGACCAAGGTTGGTGTGATCATTTGGATGTAGGTATTGATACTCGCCTTTCTTATGACCCATTAGCTCAAGTGCAATGTTTGTGATAACCTCATTTGCGTTCATATTTGTAGATGTTCCAGCGCCACCTTGTATCATATCAACTACAAATTGGTCAAGATATTTACCTGCAATTATCTCATCGCAAGCTTTAGCTATAGCATCGGCCTTATCGGCATCCAAAACACCAACCTCTTTGTTAGCTAGTGCAGCTGCTTTTTTTATCTGAGCAAATGCTTTTACAAAAAACGGATAATCCTTAAGAGTTCTACCGCTCATATGAAAATTCTCAAGCGCTCTGAAAGTCTGCACACCGTAATAAACGCTGTCGTCTATCTCTAGCTCACCAATGAAGTCGTGTTCTTTTCTTGTTCCCATCATTTCTCCTTTAAGAAAATTGTTAGTGAAACTATATCTCTTTTTTTAATTTTTTAAATTAATTTGGATTTTATTTTTTAAACTTTCTTCAAAAATCTCATTTAATCGCACTTTTGGTTAATACTAAAAATATAATTTAAGTTAAAATTTATATATTTGATTGACAAAAAATGATATTTTTTTAAAATGTTATTTTTTTATTATTAAAATATTGCGTATTTTCTCATATTTCCACCATGCTTTTTAAGCTTAGAGCATGATTTTTTGATAATTTTTATCCAAAATAGTATTAAAAGTTTTATAAATTTTATGCAGAAATTCTAAATTTTGGCGCTTTTTATGATAATTTTCATTTTTGCCCTATCTTAGCAAATATTGTTTAAGACTTCTCTTGCAAAATTTTTAAAATTTAGCTAATTTTTAGAAAAATATTATATCCATTTACTTTTATGAGAGTAAAATGTGTTAAATTTATTCCATTATGGCCACAAATAGTAGCTTTATATAAAGATTTAAACAGAAAACTTAAGTAAAAAAATTATATATGAATATTAAAAAGAAGAGGATGGCCCGACTTTATAAAATTTGTCGGGTCGAAATTTATAATGATTTTAAGCGTCTAATCCTAAGCTCGTGCGGTATTCTTCATAACTTCCACGGAAATCAACAACTTCGCCATTACCTTTTAGGTGCAAAATTCTATTTGCAAAAGCGTCAATTAACTCTCTATCGTGACTTACACAGATAACAGAACCGCTAAAATTATAAAAAGCTTCACCAAGAGCGATGATAGCTTCAAGGTCAAGATGGTTGTTTGGCTCATCCATGATCATTAAATTTGGCTTGTGTAGCATAAGCTGAGAAAGGCGAACGCGATGTTTTTCGCCGCCACTTAGCGCGCCTACAGCCTTTTCTTGATCGGCGCCACTAAAAAGCATCCTACCAAGGCATTTGCGAATTTCATCTATGTCTTTATTTTTTGCATCCTGCAGATACTCATATAGTTTTAGATCGCCATCAATCTTATTTACCGTATCTTGCGCAAAGCATCCTAGCTCAATGGTAGCACCGATATGGACGGTTCCACTGTCTGGTGCTAGCTCACCAGTAATAATCTTGCAAAGCGTGGTTTTGCCTACGCCGTTGTGTCCTATAATAGCTACTTTATCGCCCTTTTCTAGTTTGAAATTTAAATTCTCAAAAATAACCTTATCATCAAATTTCTTTGAAATTCCACTTAGCTCGATAAGCTCATTTCCTATCTCACGATTTGCACGGAACAAAATGCTAGGATCGCGACGACTAGAGACCGCTATCTCTTGAATGTCAAGCTTTGCCAGCTGCTTTGCACGACTTGTTGCCTGACGAGCTTTTGAGGCATTTGCGGAGAAACGAGCGATAAATTTTTCAAGCTCCTCTTTCTCTTTTAGCTTTTTATCACGCTCCATCTCATGTTGTTTAGCTATCAAATTTGCAGCCATATACCATTCATCGTAATTACCGGTAAATTCGCGAATTTTCTTAAAATCAATATCAAGGATATGCGTGCAAACACGGTTTAGAAAGTGACGATCGTGGCTGATAACTACAAGCGTTCCTTCGTGGCGGTTTAACTCGTTTTCAAGCCAAGCGATAGCATCGATGTCAAGGTTATTTGTAGGCTCGTCAAGAAACAAAATATCAGGCTTTGGAAACAACACTTGTGCCAAAAGCACTTTTACTTTATCTGAGTTTTCAACCTCGCTCATAAGTTTATCAAATTCATTTAGTCCAAGCGAACTTAAAATTTTCTCGATACGCGTTTCATACTCATAAGTCGGGTCTTCTTCTGCGGAAATGATCTCAAGCTCACTCAAGCGATCATTGATCTCATCCGTAAATTCCTCGCTCATATAAAGCTTTTCTTTCTCTTTTACTGCGTCATAAAGGCGTTTGTTGCCGTAAAGCACAGCATCTTTTAACGTAAAATTTTCAAAAGCAAACTGATCTTGACCAAGAACTCCGACACGAAGTCCATTTTCAATTACTATCTCGCCGCTACTTGCTTCTATATCACCGCTTAAAATTTTTAAAAATGTCGATTTACCTGCGCCATTTGCTCCGATAAGTCCATATCTGTTTTGGCGCTTTAACACCAAATTTACATCTTCAAAAAGCAAACTGCTAGCAAAACGCTGCGTAAGTCCCTTAACTTCAAGCATATTTATCCTTAGTGAATTTTTTAAATTTTATATTTTGCCAAAATGTTGATTAAAATTTGATAACTGGCATTTTTAGACTACTTACGAAATATTTTTATATATTTTAATGTAAGTAAAATTTATTTCTTGAGCATGGTTTTTAATATACGCTTGCCTATCTCAACGCCAGGCTGATCGTATGTATTAACACCAAGCATTACTCCCACGGCTGAAGTTAAAAGCTCATAGTAAAATATCAAAAATCCGACATGTTTCTCATCAAGCCTATCAAGCTCTAAAATATCCACACTTAAACCTTCTTGTACAAGAGCCATAGCTGTTGCGTCACACTGGGCGTTTAAAAGCTTATTTAGACTAAGTCCCGCAACAAAGTCACACCCCTCAAGTCCTTTTAAACTAATGTCAGGAACAGCCACCTCGGTACTTTCACAAATTTTGATAAAAGTTACGGTTTTATCCTTGACGCCATCCATGATAAGCTGTAAAAAACTATGTTGATCACTTGAACCAATAAGCCCGATAGGAGTTCTGCCGACACGTTTGAAGCCCTTTTTCTTTCCAAGGCTTTCAGCCCAAAGCTGAACATACCAATCGTTAAATTCACGAAATCTATCGCAATAACTAAAGACAACGTTTATATGGGCATTTCTGTGAATTGCGTAGTGGTACGCCTTTGCCATTAGGCTTGTATCGTTTTTGTCTATGTAACGACTTTTGCATTCCAACGCCCCTTCTAAAAGCTCTTTTATGTCATATCCGCAAAGCGCCAAAGGAACAAGCCCAATAGCACTTAAAACACTAAACCTGCCACCTACATTTTGTGGGATATTAAACACTTTTATAGAGTTATTTTTTGCAAATTCTTCTAAATTTGTTCCAGAATCTGTTATTATCAAGAAATTTTTGCTTAAATTTTTAAGTTTAAATTCGTCCAAAATGCACTTAAATATCGTGATGGTTTCGATCGTATTGCCTGATTTTGAACTTACGATAAACAAAGTTTCTTCAAATTTTATATCATCCATGACCGCTTTGTAGCTTTGAGGGTCAACATTGTCAAGGACATACAATTGGCGTTTTTGCTTTTTTGACTTAAGCATGGATCTTATAGCTTTAACCCCAAGAGAGCTTCCTCCGATACCTACTAATACAATGTTTTTAATATAAGATAAACTTTTTTCATATACATAAATTTCATCAACCGTCTTAAGCCCCGTTGATGGCAGATGATAGTATCCTATCTCACCGTTTTTATATTCGTCATTTATGCGTGCAGCATAAGCGTCTATCGTAGTTGAATCTATTAAGTTAAATCTAAATATATTTTTTATCATTTTTTATACTCTTTTGCATAAAAGAAGTTTGTAGCCTCCATGAAGCCATCTATACTACCGCAATCAAAACGTCTACCTTTAAATTTATATGCCAAAACCATACCCTGCTTTGCCTGAGTTTTTAACGCGTCAGTTATCTGAATTTCACCGTTTTTACCAGGCTTTGTATGCTCTAAAATATCAAAAATATCAGGAGTTAATATATATCTACCAATAATTGCAAAATTTGTCGGTGCTTCGCTAGGATCCGGTTTTTCAACCATATCATCAACCATAAGCAAATCATCTTCTATAAATCTACCGCTTACCACGCCGTAACTTTTGGTTTGCTCTCTTTCAACTTCCATAACGGCAACGATAGAGCAGCGATACCGCTCATAAATTCTCATCATCTGCGATAAGACGTTTTCGCCATCTTCATTTATACAAAGATCATCTGCCAAAATCACACCAAAAGCCTCGTCACGAACCAAAGTTTTACCGGTATATATAGCATGACCAAGACCTCTCATCTCATTTTGGCGAGTAAAAGAAAAAGTGCATGAACTCATTATTTTTCTAATGTCAGTTAATAGCGGCTCTTTATTAGTGCCTGCTATTTGATGTTCTAACTCGTAGCTTATATCAAAATAATCCTCCAAAGCACGTTTTCCACGTCCCACTACAAACGCCATGTTGTCCATGCCCGCCTCAAGTGCCTCTTCTACGCCGTAATGAACAAGAGGTTTTGTGATAATAGGGAGCATCTCTTTTGGCAAGGATTTTGTCGCAGGTAAAAATCTAGTTCCGTATCCTGCCGCCGGAAATAAACAAGTTTGTAGCATTTGTGTCCTTTTAAATTTGCGTTATTTTATCACTCGATGGCTAAAAAAGCACTTTGAGGAACATTAAATTTTACTCTTTTTCCAGTAGCAAGCTCTTCGCTTTTTAGCCTATTGGAACCAACTATACACTTTAGTAAAAAATCCCCCGCCTTTATCTTAATAAGCGCCTTGTTGCCAAAATAAAGTGAAACAGAGTGCAAAATTCCCTCAAATTTAGCATCTTCTTCGTTTATGGTTATTAAATTTTGATTTATCGCGATCTTTTGTGCATCTTTTAACTCTTGTGGCAAAACCAATGAAAAATCCCCAAAATTTATAGCTCCGTCTTTTGCATCGAAAATATTTTTAAGCTCAAATTCACTAACCCTGCCGTTATGCAAAAATATATTCTCGTCGCTTATTGCGCTTAACCATTTTTCATCATGGCTGGCGATGATGAAATTTGAGCCGTGTTGCTCTTTTACATACTCTATCGCTTTACTAAAAAGCCTCGAAGTTCCCATATCCACGGCATTTGTCGGCTCATCAAGTAAATTTAACCGAGCCCGCAACGACAACAAAAGCGCAAAGGCTATGCGTTTATTTTGCCCTGAGCTAAGTTCAAAGTGAGCCTTATCTAAAAAACTCTCGTCAAGCCCGACAAGCTCAAGCACTTCAGGTACTATAGCATTAAATTTAGCTTCTTGATTTCTGCTTTTTAAAGCAAATTTAAAGTTCTCCCTTACACTTCTTTTTAGCAAGCTAGGCTCGGGGAGTAAGACTGCTATTTGTTTAAGCTCGCCAAGACTCATCTTGTTAAGCTCTTTATCCCAAATTTTTATACTTCCCTCACTTGGCTTTAAAAGCCCGGAAATACACTTTATAAGAGTGCTTTTACCACTTCCGTTAAAGCCAGAAAGTGCGGTAGTTTGACTTGTGCTTATATCTAAATTTTTTATATCAAGAGCGGTAAAATTTTTATAATCAAGCTTTAAATTTCGTATCTTTATCATCTATCAAGCCTTTTTAAAGCGTGAATAAGCAAATTGACCAAAAATGCAATACTAATTAAAACAAGTGCCAAGGCTATGCCCATATTAAACTCGCCTTTGCTTGTTTCAAGAGATATGGCGGTTGTGATAGTGCGAGTAAAGTATTTGATGTTGCCACCTATCAACATAGCAACTCCAACCTCTGCGACTATACGTCCATAAGCCGTAGCAACAACGACCATAAGCGAATAACGAAGCTCATAAAGCACGCAAAAGGCAAGTTGTGCAGGGCTTAAACGATATGAAAGTATGCTTAGATAGTGCCTTTCATCCATATTTTCAACCACACTTGAGCTTAGCGAAACGATAATAGGAAGCGCTAGAACAAACTGTCCTAACATTACAGCCTTTAAGGTAAAAAGTAGCTCAAGATCTCCTAGTGGACCGTTGCGAGTGATAAAAGCATAGATAATAAGCCCAACCGCAACCGTAGGCATGGCAAGCATTGTGTCGCTAAGTAGCTTTAAAGCCTTTGCAAACTTAAATTTATAAAAACCAAGAGCAAAACCAAGCGGGAGTCCAACCAAAAGTGCCGCTACTATCGACACACTAGAGCTTTTTAACGTGGCAAATATAGCTGAATACGTCGATTCGTCTCCGCTAAAAAGTAGCCCAAAAGCCCCCCTAATCCCTTCAAGTATAAAATCCAAAAAATAACCTTTGTGATTTAAAATATTTTATGTAAAAAATGCATATTAAATTTAACTTTTTATGCTATTATAGCATATTTTTAATACCAAATCTTAAGGAGAATTCTATGAAGAAAATACTTTTAAGTTCTATGCTTCTTGCATCTGCCATGTTTGCCGCAGACACCGACCTAACTATGGCAACCACAACAAGCACAGCAGATACGGGCTTGCTTGATGCGATAGTGCCTGTTTATAAGGCAAAAACAGGGGTTGATCTAAAATTTACTGCAGTAGGAACAGGAGCTGCTTTAAAAATGGGTCAAAACTGTGACGTTGACGTGCTTTTCGTGCACTCTCCAAAAGCTGAAAAAGAATTCGTAGAAAAGGGATACGGCGTAGAAAGAAAAGCTGTTATGTATAACGACTTTGTTTTAATCGCCGATAAATCAATCGCCGATAAATTTAAAGACAAAGATCTAAAGAGTGCGTTTGAGATGATAAAAGCTCAAAATATCAAATTCTTCTCACGTGGCGACAAATCAGGCACGGACAATAAAGAAAAAGGTATTTGGAAAAGTATACTTGGTGAAGTACCTGAAAAAGACGGCTTTTACTCACAAACAGGTCAAGGCATGATAGCTACCATTAACATCGCGGCAGAGCAAAAAGGCGTTACGTTTACAGATCGCGGAACATACATCAAATACGAAGCAAACGCCAAAGGCAACCCTGATCTAGTTATCGTAAATGAAGGAGACAAAGCGCTTAAAAACTTCTACTCAGTTATCTCTGTAAGCCCTAAACACTGTCCTAAAACAGATATAGAAAATGCAGATAAATTTGGCAACTGGATAATCAGCGAAGAGGGACAAAAATTCATAGGCGAATTTAAGCTAATGGATAAACAACTTTTCACTCCGGACGCAGCAACTAGAAAGAACTGATCTTTACAAAACAGAAATTTCTTAAATTTTACATCAAAAAGCTTTCGCCTTGAAATTTAGTTTCACTACGATCCAAATTTAAGAGGCGATCGCCTGAAATAATCAAACAACAACCCATCTTAATATCAACCATAAAATAAATTTATAAAAGATAAGCTAAAATTCTTTCTAAAAACAGAGGAAAATTTGCAAACCGTATCTAAAATTTCAACCGCCAAAACAGAGATCAAAAAATCAACTTTCATAAGCTACCTAGCGCCGATGGCAGAATTTAGAACTCTCCACGAACAGCTAAAAGACCAACATCCAAAAGCAGTACATATCGTTTGGGCTTATAGAGAACTAAATAAATACGCTCAGATAGTAGAAAACCAAAGCGATGACGGCGAGCCAAAGGGCACAAGCGGAGCACCAAGCCTTAAC
The DNA here is from genome assembly GCF_012978615.1 of Campylobacter sp. RM9328. Classification (NCBI taxonomy): domain Bacteria; kingdom Pseudomonadati; phylum Campylobacterota; class Epsilonproteobacteria; order Campylobacterales; family Campylobacteraceae; genus Campylobacter; species Campylobacter sp. RM9328. The sequence goes on from NZ_LIWF01000008.1 coordinate 95,508, forward strand.
GCACTAAGAGGAGCCGATCTTGTTGACACATGTGTATTTATCGTAAGGTATTTTGGAGGTATCAAGCTTGGCACGGGAGGATTGGTGCGAGCATATGGCGGAGCGGTAAATTTGGCCATAAACGAAGCTGAGCTTATTGAATTTGAGATAAAGGATGAGAGTGTGTTTTTTACTCCATTTACCTTAATGAGTCGTTTTGAACACTATTTTAACGCACAAAATTTAAATGATCTAAAACGTGAATTTAATGAAACCGGAGCGATATGGTCGGTTAAATTTAACGACAAAGAGTTTAAAAATTTTTATGATTTCTCTCATGTTTTTGAACACGAAGGGGTTGAGTTTTTGGCGCTTGGACTTAACACAAAACCCTATTTTTAAGCCTTTTAGTAGTAAAATCATCAAAAAATATAAAGAACTTGAATGACAACTTGGAATAATATCTATAACCACTTTGACCCAGTAGCTTTTAGTTTATTTGGCTTTAACGTGCATTGGTATGGCATAATGTATGTTCTAGCCCTACTTGGCGCATTAGCCGCCGCAAAATACTTTGTTAAAAAAGACAAAATCCCAATCACCGACGCAATGCTTGATAATTACTTTTTTTGGGTGGAAATAGGCGTGATACTGGGCGCAAGACTTGGCTATATTGCCATTTATTCAGGTGAAGCATGGTGGTATTTTACAAACCCATGGCAAATTTTCAACCCTTTTTACAACGGTGAATTTGTAGGAATTCGCGGCATGAGCTATCATGGTGCGGTTGTGGGATTTTTACTAGCCACTTTGCTTTACTGTAAAAAATACAAACAAAATTTATGGCTTTTGCTTGATCTATGCGCCTTATCCATACCATTTGGATACTTCTTTGGGCGTGTGGGAAATTTTTTAAACCAAGAGTTGTTTGGACGAGTTAGCGATGTGCCGTGGGCGATAAATGTCCTTGGCGCACTTCGCCATCCAAGTCAACTTTACGAGGCATTTTTAGAGGGTGTTGTAATTTTTGTCATCTTGTTTTTCTATAGAAAATACAAAAAATTTCACGGAGAGCTTATCTGTATCTATGCCGTGCTTTACACTTTAGCAAGATTTATCTGCGAATTTTACCGAGAACCTGATGTCGGTATAGGCTTTGTATTTTTAAATTTTTCAATGGGGCAAATTTTATCCATATTAATGTTTAGCGCCGGAATTGGAATTTATATTTTTTTACGTAAAATTAACAATAATATTTAATAATGGTTAAAGACATATTGTAGTAGTATTACATTAAAATTTTAGATTTACCATTTAAGCTTTTTCTAAAATTAATCATTTAAAGGAGGGCTCATGAGTGAGCTGATAGAGGGTTTCTTAGGCAAGAGAGTCGATACTAAAAAGAGTCGATTGCCTGCGCTTTGGGATAGATGGCAAAGTATCACGGGTTTTATTTTAGCCTGTTTTATATTGTGCCATATGGTTTTCACTTCAACGATTTTGTTAGGTAAAGACGCATTTAACGCTGTCGTCGGTTTTGCTGAAGCGAAATTTTTGTTTGGAGAGGCAACGTGGTGGATTACGAACGTTATTGCTGCTGTTATCTTTGCAGTGTTCATTACTCACGCGTTTTTAGCCATGAGAAAATTCCCTGCGAACTATAGACAATATAAAATGTTTAGAGGACACAAAGATCGCATGAAACACGGCGATACTACGCTTTGGTGGTTTCAGTTTTTAACAGGTTTTGCTCTATTCTTCACAGCTAGTGCACACCTTGTGGACATAGTGTTTGGCGGACATATTACTGCTGAGAGTTCAGCACAAAATTTTGCTACACTAGAACTTTTCTACTTTGCACTTCTTGTATTTATGGTTGTTCATGCAGGCGTTGGAATGTATCGTTTGTATGTAAAATGGGTAAGCATAGATGGCGCGAACAGACATGAAATGCTTGAAAAAAGAAAGAAAGCAAAAGTCGTTGTTTTTGCTGTGTATGGCGCGTTAGCTGTGATCGCACTAATTGCTGACTTTGTTTGGCTAACCGTAAAGTAGGAGCAAAAAGATGAATGTAAAATATTGTGATGCATTAGTTATAGGTGGTGGTCTAGCTGGACTTAGAGCTGCTGTTGCGGCAGGAGAAAAAGGACTAAGCACTATCGTTTTAAGTCTTATTCCTGTAAAAAGAAGCCACTCGGCTGCAGCTCAAGGTGGTATGCAAGCAAGCCTTGGTAACTCAAAAATGAGCGAAGGCGACAACGAAGACGTACACTTTGCCGATACCGTAAAAGGTAGCGACTGGGGTTGTGATCAACAAGTGGCTCGTATGTTTTGTCAAACTGCACCAAAAGCTATTAGAGAGCTTGCCGCATGGGGCGTGCCTTGGACTAGAATTACAAAAGGCGAAAGAAGCGCTATTATCAACGCTCAAAAAACAACTATCGTAGAAAAACCTGAAGTTCACGGACTTATCCACTCTCGTGACTTTGGTGGTACAAAAAAATGGAGAACGTGTTATACAGCTGACGCTACAGGACATACTATGCTTTTTGCCGTAGCAAACGAAGCTTTAAAACACAATGTTGATATCCACGATCGCAAAGAGGCTATCGCATTAATCCACGAAAACAACCGCTGCTACGGAGCGATAGTTCGTGATCTAGTAACAGGCGAAATAACAGCTTATGTTTCAAAAGGAACATTGATCGCAACAGGCGGCTACGGTAGAGTTTATAAACACACTACAAATGCTGTTGTGTGTGAAGGTATCGGTGCTGCTATCGCCCTTGAAACCGGCGTAGCTCAACTTGGCAATATGGAAGCTGTTCAGTTCCACCCAACTCCAATCGTTCCAAGCGGTATACTTCTAACAGAAGGTTGTCGTGGTGACGGCGGAATTCTTCGTGACGTTGACGGCTATCGCTTTATGCCTGACTATGAGCCGGAGAAAAAAGAGCTTGCAAGCCGTGACGTTGTAAGTCGTCGTATCATGGAACACATCAGAAACGGCAAAGGCGTAAAAAGCCCTTACGGCGAGCATGTTTGGCTAGACATATCTATCCTTGGACGCGAACATATCGAGAAAAACTTACGTGACGTTCAAGAAATTTGCCAAATTTTTAACGGTATAGATCCAGCAGATGAGGGTCCAAAAGGTTGGGCGCCAATCCTTCCTATGCAACACTACTCAATGGGTGGTATTAAAACAAAACCAACAGGCGAGAGTCCAACTTTAGCAGGTTTATTTAGTGCTGGTGAAGCGGCTTGCTGGGATATGCACGGCTTTAACAGACTTGGCGGCAACTCAGTTTCTGAAACAGTTGTTGCTGGTATGATTGTAGGTGATTATTTTGCCGACTACTGCGCTTCTCATGAGATCGAGATAAAAACTGAAAATATACAAAAATTTGTTAACAAAGAGCTTGATTATATGAACGAGCTTGTTAATAAAGATGGTAAATTTAATATATTTGAAATCAAAAATCGCATGAAAGACATCATGTGGGAACACGTAGCTATCTTTAGAACAGGCGAGGGGCTTGAAAAAGCCGTTAAAGAGCTTGAAGAACTATATAAACAATCACTTGATGTTAAAGTTACAAACAAAACTTTATTTGGCAACCCTGAGCTTGAAGAAGCTTACCGTGTACCAAAAATGTTAAAACTAGCACTTTGTATAGCTTACGGCGCTCTTCTTAGAACTGAAAGCCGCGGAGCACACTACAGAGAAGACTATACAAAACGCGACGACCTAAACTGGCTAAATAGAACTCTAACAAGCTGGAAAGAAGGCGATACAATGCCAACAGTAGCTTACGAGCCACTTGATATCATGAAGATGGAAATTCCACCGGCATTTAGAGGATATGGTGCAAAAGGTAACATTATAGAGCACCCAGACAGCGCAGTTCGCCAAGCGCAAGTTGATGAAATTCGCGCAAAAATGGAAGCTGAAGGCAAAGGCAGATACGAGATACAAAATACACTTATGCCTTATGAGCTTCAAGAAAAATACAAAGCACCAAACGAAAGAGCAGGTATAGGATATGAGTAGAAAAATAACTATTAGAGCGTTTAAATATAACCCGCTCTCTAAAATTTCAAAACCGCATTTTGCAAGTTATGAGCTTGAAGAGACTCCAGGTATGTCATTATTTATCGCGTTAAACGTAATACGCGAAAAATTTGATCCGGATCTAAGCTTTGACTTCGTTTGCCGTGCGGGTATTTGCGGAAGTTGCGGTATGCTAGTGAACGGCACACCAAAACTTGCATGTAGAACACTTACAAAAGACTACGAAAGTGGTGTTATCGAACTTATGCCACTTCCTGTGTTTAAGCTATTAAAAGACTTAAGTGTAGATACCGGCAACTGGATGAATGCGATGAGTAAACGCGTTGAGAGCTGGATACACACAGATCATGAGCCACAAATCGCTAAACTTGAAGAAAAAGTCGAGCCTGAAGTGGCACAAGAAGTTTTTGAGCTTGATCGTTGTATAGAGTGTGGTATATGTGTAGCAGCATGTGGCACAGCTATCATGAGACCAGACTTCATCGGTGCAGTTGGTCTTAACCGTGTTGCAAGATTTAAAATCGACGCACTTGATAAAAGAACAGATGAGGACTTTTATGAGCTTATCGGTGATGATGACGGAGTGTTTGGTTGCATGAGTTTACTTGGCTGTGAAGATAACTGCCCTAAACACCTACCACTTCAAAGCCGTATAGCATATATGCGTAGAAAAATGGCGGTTCAAAAGTAACTCATCCTTTTATCTTCTTCTTATGGAGTTTGAACTATGTTTCAAACTCCTTCTTCTTGTAAATTTTTATATCTTTTATCTAAAATTTAAACGGTTTCAAGTAAGCGATCATCATTTATTTTTCTGCTGTTTTGTTTATTGCTTTACAGATCTTATTTAAAAATATTATTAGTAAAGACCATTTTAATAACACAATAAAAAGGCTCAATTTAACTTAAGAGAATTTCTACTTAGTTTTGCTCGTATCTTTGCAAGAACTCTTATCGGTTTTGATAAAATTTCTACCTCATCTCATTTGTAGTTGCAAGTAGAAGATAAAAACTTTCCTTATTATTGCATTTAAGCTCATACTCTTTTAAATGTGTGATAAAACTATCTCTTTTTATCCACTTCTTAAAGAGAGTGCAAACACAAGAAATTTAGTTAAGCAATGCTTAATTCTATAATGAACTTTAGTACTATAATCCATAAGTACATCATATACTCTCCAACCATTAGAGCAAATCACACTCTTGTCAAATTTGCTAAAAGTCTTTAAATAAATAACAGTTCTTTACTAGAATAATTATTTACTACCTATGTATATACTTTACCATCTCGCTTTAACACTATTTCTGTTTACGGCTACGAGCTAGCAAAATAAAAACACCGGTTGTTTTACTGGCTTAACACCCAATGTTTACCATACCATTCTTTTAGTTTTGAAAAAGCTCTCACTTATCTATATTTACCGCTAAATTTAACTAGATACTTTTTAGCATTTGTTTGCCGTTAAAATTCTTATTTGTTTAAAATATCTACATAAGCTTACTTTTGGATTTATATTATTTATGATATTTTACCTGTCTTTATATTTATGCAAATATATTTCAATTTTCTCTAAATTTAGCCTCTAAAATTCCACGAGGTATTTATGCTTATTTTTAACTTCACTGTATTAGTTGCTTTTAGAGAACATAAGTTAAATTGAGCCTATAAATTTTAGATGCTAATATCAATATTCGCAGTCTAAAAATTTAAAAAATACATATACTAAGAATGCAATTTTACTCTATATGGACAAAAATAAACTAAGCGTGTATTGTGGTTTTGATTAAACTAATTTTATAATATACTTCAAGGCAAGATCAAATAAAAATTTAAAATTATTTATAAAAATTAATTAAGAAGAAAAAGACGGGGATAGCCCCGCCTTGAGTATTTTAGTTTAGGATATTAAATTTATAAGATAATTGTAGCCAAAACTCTTTGTCGCCAAAGTCATGTGCTTTATTACCTAATACATTAGTTGCTTTTCTATCAAGATCTGTGTATGTTACACTTGCTTGAAGACCTTTAACCGATGGAATATCATACGAAGCTTGAATAGCCCAACCATCTATCTCTGCAGCCTCACCAGCTGTTTTGCCAAAAGCATTTCCGCCATGAGTATTTTTAGATAGTCTATCTTGCTCACCTGTTACATAGTGTAAAGCTGTTTTTAGACCTTTGACACCAATAGTACTAAAGTCATAGTTTAGTATAAACTTATGAGTGTCCATACCTGCAAAACCTGTGTATACAAATGGTCCACGAATAGGCATAGCAGTGTATGAACCAGGTCCGTTGCCTACGCCAAGGATTACCGCGTCATCATCACTAACTGTTGTATATGCATATGACGCACCAAATCCGTAAAAATCAGAAACGCCAACACGCACACCTAGCATATCACCATCTAAATTTACATTTGCAGCATCTAGTGAACCATCAGCACGTGAGCCCTTCCATTGTAGGTCGAATTTTAATTTTAGTAAGTCAGCTACCGGCAATACATAATTAGCTTCTGCTAAATATAAATCGATATCGCCATTTTTAGCAACCGTTGTAGGATATAATTCAACATCAGTAACAGCTGCATATGCGCCAGTTAAAGTTAGACCAGGAAGAGATTTATTTACAATAGATGCGCTGTAAATATCATCAAATTTTACAGTGTTTGGACCTGTTAGGTTGCCTAGTATAACGCGATCTTTAAATACTGGAGCGCGTCCCGTGGTGTCATTTGCATGAGTTTTACCAGCGTCTATTTTACTACCCATAGCAACACTACTTCTGCCTTGGAATTTATAAAACCAGCCAGCCCATAAAGATGTATCAGGGATGTCTTTGTTTGTGATAGTCACACCCTCAAATGCCTCTTTGAAAGCACGAGTGTAGTTGCCAGCAACTAGTGGAGTAACTACGTATTGGCGACCTGCTTTGATGTCGGTTTTGCCAACAGCATAGCCTAAATATGCCTCAGAAAGTACAAAGCCATTAGCCCACCACTCTTTGTTATACATTGATTTAGATTTATTTTCTACATGAAAAGGTGATCCCCAGCCTTGACCTGTAAGACCGATTCTAAATCCATAAAGTGAATCTGTAACATAACCAAGCTCAACACCAACACCAAAGATGTTTTCATTGTTTTGATCAGCAGTGCCTTCTTTTTCAGTATGGTCAGCATAAGTAGCTTTAAGTGTAGCAGAAAGTTTGCCGTTGCTTAGAGCTTCGGCAAGATTGTCAGCAGCATTTGCACTAGCTAAACAGCCAAGAGCTACAGCAGCAACCAAACTAAGTTTGCCTAGTTTCATATCGAACTCCTATTTTGATAATTTAAAAAAATCTAATATTAAAAATCTAATATTAAAAATTTTTATCTTTGCATTATAACATAGGAATTTTTATTTTTTACATAAATTTAGAAAAATGGTTACATTTTGGTAAACGTTGTGTATTTTTGCATATTTTTAAGTTAAATTATACTAAAATCGCCACAAATTTTAACACCAAGAGTGAGAAATGTGTGAGTTTTTAGAGCAATTTTGGAAGCATAAATTATTTTTAGATAAAGAAAAAGTCATCATTGCAGATGAGAGAATTTTAGCAGTTTTAGTGTGTGCCGATGAAGAGAATTTTGATAGATTTATCGCGCTTAGCGAATTTAGACAGATACTGCATTCGCTAGGCTTAAGAGCCGATGTTTTTAGTATACAAAGCGCACAAATAGGCATAATAAACGCGCTTAAAAATGCAAAAATATCAAAACAAAAACTGCTAAAAAATATAAAGCTTATTAAAGATGAAAATATAATCAGCAATGAAAAATTTATTAAATTAGAAAATTTTATAAATAATTTATCACAAGAGCTAAATTTTAACCATCAAACAAGCGAAAGTAAGCATGACTTTTTTCATGATAAGATAGAAAAATTAAATGAAATTTCAAAGATTATCACTGATCTTGATAAAGATGGTTTTTTTACCCAAAGAGCTCAAAACGCAACACAAAAGATCAAAGAACTAAAATTTAATGTCGCACTCACGGGAGTGATAAATTCCGGCAAATCAAGCTTACTAAATGCACTTTTAGGCGAAAAACTCCTAGGCACCTCAAATGTGCCTGAAACAGTAAATTTAACCATATTAAAACACGCCAAAGAACCTTATGCAAACGTAAATTTCTGGAACGAAGAAGAGCTAAAACAACTTGAGATCACGCCTGATAATGAGCATTTAAATTTAGTTGGTAGCAGTAAAAAAATAAAAAAAGAGGAGCTAAAGAACTACACTTCGGCAAAAACTAAAATTTCACAAACCGTAAAAAGCGTCGAACTGTATGAAAACTTGGAGCTTTTACGAGATAACATCTGCATAATCGACACTCCCGGCATCGATGATGCGGTGTTTTTAAGAGAAGAGCTTGTTAGGAGATTTATGAGCGAATGCGATTTGATGGTTCACCTTATGAACGCCTCGCAAAGCACGACTCAAAAAGATGTAGAATTTATAAAAAATTCACTAAAAAACTCACATATCGTGTGCCTTGTAGTGGTGCTAACTCACGCTGATCTGCTAAGCCAAAAAGAGCTAAGCGAAGTTATAGAATACACGAAAAAAAGCATGGAAAAAGAGGGCTTAAGGGATGTGGAATTTTTTAGTGTAAGCTCAAAAAGATACTTTGAAGGCAAGGATGATAGCGGCGTAAGTGAATTTAAAGAGTATCTTTACGAAACATTTTTTGGAGAAGACAACGACAAATCAAAACTAAGCATAAACGCCTACAAGATGGAACTTGGCGCTGTTGCAGACGAGTTCTTAAGACAGTGCAAAACCCAACTTTTAACTCTAAACGGCTCAAATTTAGAATTAAACAAAAATTTAAATGACATCAAAGAGCAAAAACTTGCCTTGCAAAACGAGATAAAAAATATCAACGAAACAGTTAAATTTGAACTTGACAAGATAGACGTAGACAGCTTAAATTCACAGTTTCTGCTCACTCTTAAAGGACTTGCAAACACCATCAAAGACAAAGTGATAAACGAAAATGCATACCAAAAAAGACAAGGCAAGAGCGACGAAAAGCGCATAAATTATATCGTTCAAAGTGCGTTAAATGATGGAATTTTAAATGCCGCAAGACTTAGTAGAAACGAAATTTTAAGACAGATAACATCTTGCACCGATACTTTAAATTTAAATTTTAACGACTTGAATATAAAAGTGGATAGTAAAATTTTTAACATCGGAGAATATCTTAGCAAGCAAAATATCGTTTTTGACTACGTAAAAATTTGCACCGATATATCAAAAAGCCTAAAACAAAAGGATCAAAGCGACGTTTTGAGTGCGCTTGATGAGTTCTTAAAAGATAAAAACATAATAAATTTTGCAAAAAATTTAGCCATATTTGAGAGAGAAAAATTTCAAGCCCAACTTGATGAAAATTTAAAGACAAAACAAGAAAAACTATCACAAAATGAAAAAATCCTAAGTCTTGAGCTTAAAAATTTAAATAAAACAAGCGAAGAATTTAATGAAAAACTAAACCAAACAATAAAGCTTGAAGCCGAACTTGAGGGGATTATGAAGAGGTTGAAAGATGCTTAAAAACTTTATAAATTCATATAAAAGTGCATACTTTAAAATTTTTAGTGATGATTTTTACGGGGATTTTAAACGCTTCGAACAAGCGCTTTTGGAGCCTAAATTTCACCCAAGTGCCGAGCTTAAAAACGAACTAGGGAAACTTGATCTGTTTTTATGCGAGCCTGCACAAGTTGCTATCGTCGGTCAATTTTCAAGCGGTAAGTCAACATTTTTAAATGCCCTACTTGGTCAAAATGTCTTGCCAACAGGCGTTACGCCGGTAACCGCTCGCCTTACACACATTAAATACGGAGAAAATTTTTCGCTTAGGGTTGATTATAAAAACGGCAAAGAGCTAAATTTAAACATATCAGAGATAGAGAAATTTGTCGACCAACGCGTATTTAACGACGATGTAAAGGATCTTTGCATATATGCCCCGCTTGAGATCTTAAAACGTGTAAATTTTATAGACACCCCTGGCCTAAACTCGCTTTCGAGTTCAGACACAAATATCACCAAGGAGGTTTTAAGTGATGTTTGTGGGGTTGTGTGGCTAAGTCTTATCGAAAATGCCGCAAGAGCAAGTGAGCTAAGCCAAATAAATGAGCTGGTAAAAAGCGAAGAAAAAAGCGCGATATGCGTGCTTAACCAAAAAGATAAGCTAACCAAAGCCGAGCTTGATAATGTCATGACGCATGCAAAGGTAACATTTGACGGTATTTTTAAAGAAATAATACCGATATCTGCAAAACAGGCAAATTTAGCACGTGAAAACGGCGATGAGGCTCTGGCAAATAGCTCAAATTTCAAGACTGTTTTAGAGGCGATAGAAAATACCTTTGCAAATGAAGAGATAAAGCAAAATTTTGTCCTTAAAAAGTGCAAAAACATCTCGCAAGAGTTGATAAGCGAACATGAGTATTTCATGCAAGTTTATGAAAAAGGGATGAAAATTCTTAGCGATTTTGATGAAAATTTAGAAAAAAACCTGGCTCTTGTAAAGCAAAATTTCTCCCCTAAAATCGAGATAGCATTTAACGAGATCAAGCAAATCGCAAAAGTCATAGCAGACGAGATAGTCTCAAGCATGAAGCCAAAGAAAATGAGGCGATTTGAGCACAAAAAGACGCTATTAAAAGGCAAAAAGATCGATCAAATCGAATACGAAATAATGAGTTTTGACAATGATGAAATTTTTTCAAAGCTGATCTATAACGATGTTAAACTAGCAAAATTTTTTAGAATTTACAGACAAAATTTAAAGAATTTACAAGATGAGCTTTGCACGGCCTTAAGTGAAATTTATGAAAATTTAGAAAGTGAATTTTTAATATACAAAAGCGAATTTGAAGGTGTCAGAAAAGAGAGTGCGGTGCATTCTGATATCGAATTTGCCACGATACGAGCTTATGCAGGAAGAATTTACGAGCTTGTGCTTAGGGATTTTGAAGCGATAAAATTTGCCAAGATCCAAACACTTTTACTATTTTTTGAAAAATTAAATTTAAAAATCATAACAAACTACGAGAATGCAATAAAAATCGCAGTTCACTTCATCAAAGAAAAGATCGAAAATTCCATTGTTTCACACGAAAAAGATCCGATAAATTTCTCCGTTTACATACCAAGTGCAAATGAAATTTACGAAAGAGTTTTGATCTCGTTAAATTTATATGAATTTGAAAATGAAATGCTATCAAACGCTTCATTTTTAAATAAAATTTTATCAAACATGAGAAAAGAATTTAAAGAGACGAAAGAGGCCAAAGAAGC
>NZ_LIWF01000009.1:0-86631 GCF_012978615.1 Campylobacter sp. RM9328
TTTCTGCCGTATAACACACAAGCTTTATGCTAAACTCACTATCGTTTTTTATATCTACAAATAGCTCCACTTCAAATTCACCCATAAGGCTAACATCCGCCTCATAAATAGGCAGCTTAAATGTGATTTTGTTTGGTAGAGTCAAGTTCTCTTTCGCACCTGATTTTATCTCTACATCTAGGCTTATTTTTGAGCTAGTATTCTTTTGTATGCTGTCAAATTTTTTGACAGCTTGTAAGCTCTGTGCTAGCTCTATCACGTCCATATTGTCGTTTGGTTTGCCGTCTATTTTTGTGATATACATAAATAGCGACTTAAGCAAAAAGATAAACTCTCTTTGTGATAAATTTCTTTCTAAATGCTCGTTAAAACTCCTATAAAAAGGCGTATAAACTAGGTTTAACCCTATACGTTTTTCGCAAAACTCCGCCTTGTCTTTGGTGTTAAAGTCCACTATGCACTTTATGCTTTTATCATCAAAAAATAGCTTTGAATTTGGCTCTTTATACTCATTTACAAGCCCTATAAAACTATCCACATCAAGAGCATCTATCAAGTATCTGTTTCTAAGTGGCTCTTTTAGTAAGCCATCAGCTAGCATATAGTCTTTATGGACTATCACAGCTCTTTGCTCATTACTCATTACCACGCTTGGCACTACATATTCGTTTTCTCTTTGCATTTTTTATCCTTTACTTTTTGAAGTCAAATACCAACTGATCCGGTGCATTTCTGCTAGGTAGCATCTCTTTACTAACGTAAAATCTAGTTTTTACAGGCTCTTTTGGTAGGCTTACACTGTTTGAGCCAAACACTACTATTTGACCACTTTCGTGCTGGTCTGGCTTTATGATTAGTTTTAGAGTTACATTTGCTGACTTTTGGGTCTGAACAACTGAATTTATTGCTTGTTTTAGATTTTTTGAGGTTTCGCTTAAAAAAGCTCCACCACCTAAGCTTCTTAAGGCATCTATTAAGACATCTATGTCGCTATTTACTACTGTTTGTGTCATTTTTTATCCTTTTTTTTGTTTTTAGGGATTTTTAATCCCACCGCCACTCTTTTTAAGTGTTTTTGACGTCATTAAGCACTTAATTAAACCGCCCATAAGCGGCTTATTAAACACTTAAATTTTTATCGTATCAACGGCTTTCTTAGAGCCTTTTATACAGATAAATTCACCATCAAGCTCATAAAATTTGCGTGAATAAAATCCGTTTAACCCTCGTATCATCTTGTAATCTCCTCGCTGTTATATCGTTTAGCTCTCTCTTTTTCGATCTCACCCAAGGCTTCTCTTACGCTCTCCCATAGCTTTTTGTTTTTAGGATGAGCTAGTTTGGCGATAGCTCGTTTTTCTATCTGCCTTACTCTTTCTGTGCTAAGTCCTAAAATAACGGCTATTTGGGCGTATGTCATCTATTTTATTACCACCATTGTTAGTGCATCTTCTATAATCTCGCTATCTATCTCTTTATTTTTAAATTTCGCCGCCTTATAAGCCTTTTTGTATAGTTTTGAAGAGGCTCTAAAGTCGTTTTCGCAGTATTTGTATATTAGGTTAGTGCCGTATATCTCCAAGCTTTCGCTATCGCTAAGCCCCTTCATCACATGCACGTTGCATATTCTGTTATAAAATCTCTTAAGTTCGCCGCCACTTCCCACTAGCTTATCTTTAAGTAGCTCAGTTCCGCAAAGCACCATCGGCTTTCCGCTATCCATCCATATAGCCCTAAGTCCGTCAAGTGCTTGTATAGGTAGATTTTCCGCCTCATCGATAAGTAAAATTCTGTCGCTTTGCTTTAAAAACTTCACGATCTTATCAAGCTTAGTGGCATTATCTCCTACGCTTTCTATACCTAGCTCGGTGCATATCTTATCTAGCAAAGTCTTAGCCTTATAAAAGCGATTTGTTTTTATCAGCACTGCATTTGGATGGTTTTTTGCATACTCGCTTAGTATAGTCGTCTTGCCGGTGCCCGGTAGTCCGTATATAAGACCCAACTCACACTCATCTACAGTTTCGTCTATAACATAACTTCCCATAGTAAAGTCGTTTGTCTCCACTATCTCGCTTTTCATCTCATTTAGTGGGCTTTGCTCTCTTTTTATCTTCTTTTCGTAATATCCGTCTATGTAGCGATTTATCTTATCCGCCACATCTTTATTGTCGCCCTTATACTTTCCCGCACGAAACTGCGATAACGTAGCCGAGCTTACTCTTTCAAGCGACCTAGATAAGACGTTAGCGCTTATGCCCGTATCCTTTAAAAATGCTTCCAACCTCTGGATAGTATTTACCATCGTTCATCCTTTAAAATTTAGCCCTTTATATGAGCGTTTAAAAATTAAACACCCGTTTAAAAGCCTTTTAAAAACGTTTTTTAACGTCTTTAAAAGACCTTTACGCCATCTTTTTTTTCGCTAACGCCATCTCTTCAAACACACTCATTCTTCTAGTCTCTTTTGCCTTACTCTTTGCGTTTTCTATCTGCAAAGCGGTTACTTTCGCGTCGCTTTTTGCGGCTCTTGCTATTTTTAAGTCGGCGTCTATTCTTTGGGCTTCCTTATTTACCGCTTTTACGGTAGGAGTTACGGCGCCGTTTATCTCTACTTTTTCTACAAAATCTATAAATTTATTTCTTACTTCGTTTGTAGCTAGCGTTTTAGTCTCTTTAGTTTCTTTTAGGCGTTTATTAAATAGCTTTTGGGATGCTTTCGCGACTTCTACGCTTGTTCCGTTCTTATCGTCAAAGGCAACGGCTACGTCTATAAATTCGCCTTTAGCGTCCCACAAAAAGCACTCGCTTTGGTTGTTTATGTTTAAATTTGCATAGACATTGTTATATCCGTGCATTGTGATGTTTTGATACCAGATGCCGCCCACGCTAACACCCTTTTTATTTACGCTCTTTAGCTCTCTTTTGCCAAGCCTTGCGCTTAGACTTATCGCATCCATTGCCACGGCTTCGTCCGCTTTTGCGTTATAAGCTTCGCATACGCTCATCTCAAGCCTCTCTAAATAGCGAGTATTTAAAAATTTCTCGGCATACATATCCATAAGCTCTTGCATTTCGCTTAGATTTTTAAGCTCTCTTAAATTGGTTTTATAGCCCTTTTTAAGCCGTCTTTCCTTTTTGGAGTAGAAAAACTCAATGGCTTGTCTTTGCGTGATGTTATGACCGATAAAGCCGGCTAAATTTGCGGTAAAGTTATGTTGAAGTGTTCTAAAATTTCTCTCGACATAGGGCTTTAACCAACCGCTATAAGCCCTAACGGCTCTGTATTCAATCTCAAGCGCATTCATCACGCTATTTATATATTCGCTTTTAAACGCCTTGCCGTTATCGCCTTTGATTACTTGCGGTTTGCCGTATCTTAGGATATATTTAGCCACCGCTCTTGCTATGCCGACGGAGTTTTCGGTGTCTGTTATATGAAATGTCGCCACGCCCGAATAGGTATCGATTAGCGCTATTATCGTGTAGCGTTTTTGCCACTCTTTTACGTATGTTTCAAACTCCTCTTTGTCTTTGAAGATGTTATTTACGGCCTTAAAACCTATCATATCGCAGATGTCGGAGGCATTGCATATTAGATCAAGCGGGCTAGCGTCTATTTCAACTATCTGATTTATGCTATCTGTCGCCCAGTTGCTACGTCCAAGAGCGGGAAGGTGTCTGCCGACCGCTCCGTCCTCGCCGTAAAGTATGATATTTTTGAGTAGTTTATTGTCTTTTAAGTAGTTATTTACAAAGCGATGGACTATTTCATAACTTACGATCTCATCTTTTTTGCCGTTAAACGCTTCAAGACTAAATTTACCGCTTTTAATAGCTTCATAATTAAGTAAGTTGTATATATTTGTGATATTTATCCTGCCTTGTTGCGCGTGTATTAGCTTTATGGCGTATTCTTTTAAGCCTAAAATTTCTAAGCTTAGCGTTTTATTATTCGTTCTCTCATCTACTAACGCGTCAAGTCCGCCGCGCTTATATTTGCGTTGCCAGTCAAATAGCTTATTTGCGGTTACCTTTATAGAACACACCTTTTTTGTGTTGATGTAGTCTATAAAAACAGCTACACTTATTTTACCTTTTGCCTTTTCCCACTCTTTTACCACCTCGTATTTTTCAAAGGCGGCTTTTCTCTTTTTATCAGAACATGTAGCGATAAGCGGCAGTCTTTCATCTACCGCTTCGCTAGTTTTTGCTTTTTGTGCTAAAGTTTTGTCGTTTTTTTCTTCGCTCTGCGCTTGTTCTTTTCTCTGGCTAGTATGAATTTGGCTTGAAATATTAGCTCTTTGGCTACTCTCTCCTCGTTCATATCCCACGCCATAGCTAGAGCATTCACAAAGGCTTGTGTCGCACTCATCGCATTGTCTTGCATGTATTCGTGCTTGCTCGTTTTTACACACGCCATACACTTCATCTCTCTTGCTACTATTTTTATTCTCATCTATGCCTCCTTGTTTAGTTACTTCTATGAATATATCACCGCTAATGCTATGATTGTCATGCAGATTATAAATAGTGCATCCATTTATACAGCCTTTATTTTGCGTCCGTAAATTCCGTGATCCGTCATCTTGACCGCAAAGCCCATTTTCGCCATACTCGTCGCAAAATGCAGGAATTTTGATTGTCTCGCTACTTCCGCCTGATCCAATCCCGTCTCTTTTTGCATCATCTCCGCCAGCCCTCTTGCTTGCGTCCTCTCTATTGCTACTACCTGCATTTTCTTCCTTTGTGGTGAAATTTAAGCTGCCGACACGAGTTGTTATGGCACTGCTTGTTATGTCGGCAGGTGAAATTTCACTTCTAAACTCTTCTATCTCTCCCCGGGAGCCCTCTTTATCGGATAAATTTGCGTTATGTGCGACTACTATCTCGTCGGCGATCCAGATTTGAAGGATTTTCCCCGAAGCTCCGCCTCGTCCAAATAAATATCTATACATAGTTTTCTGTGTATCAATAGTTAAAATTTTTTGACCGTTTTTTTGAGCTTTAGCTACACATCTTTGTAACTTTCTTAAATTTACGCCCAAAATTTCGGCAACCTCTTTAGAATTTACCCACATTTAGGCTACCTTGATACCTATGTTTCTAAAAGTCTTTTTGGCTTTTTTAGAAAAATATCCGTTTAGGATACTGCTGTAGCTTAGATTGTTTTCGCGGCAAAATCTCTTGAGAGTTTTATTGGTTTTTGTTTGGATTTGCTCCGCTACGCCGCCGCTCTTTACGTTGCCGATTAAATCTATCATTGTTTAAGCTTCCTTTGATATAATTTTGGTATTAATGTCGAAATTATACATAATTTTCTATGTATTGTCAAGATATAAACATAAATAAATAGGTAAAAATATGGTTGGAGATAAAATAAGGGAACTCAGACAAGCTAATGGGTTGAGCCAGAAAGACTTTGCTAAACAATTTAAAATAGCTTATGGCACGCTACAAAGTTATGAATATGGCGAAACTGAACCAAAACCAACCCTGCTAAAAAATATAGCTAATTTTTTCAAGATAGATATGTCTTATTTTTACGAAAGCGATAGTCGTCAATATGTCGTCAAAATTAATGACAAACATGTCGTTAATATGTCGTCAAATGATAAAAATTCTGTCGTCAATCCCTCTAATCTTAAAAAGTTACAGATAGAGCAGATTGAAAGCGATCAAATTTACATAAGGCAACTAAGCTCAAGCGTAGGAGCTGGCGAAAGCGTGGATATAGATGGTATTGAGATATACGATACCGACGTGTTTGTGCCGTTTTCAAAAATGTTATTTAAAGTCCGCCCTAAAAACATAGATCACGTGCGCTGTATGCGCGTAGACGGCTACTCTATGGCTCCGATGCTGTTTCCCGATAGCTGGGTTATAGCCGACGTTACGTCTAAATTTAGCGGAGACGGACTATATATCGTAAATTACTGCGGTAATTTTATGGTTAAGCTGTTGCAAAAAGCCCCTGACGGCACGCTTTCCATAATCAGCACGAACAAGGACTACAAAAGCTATGAGATAGGACCCGATGACCAAACCGAGGTATATATAGTCGGTAAAGTGCTAAGGTGTGTGATATAAAGCCCATTTAAACGGCTTTTAAAAGGTTGTAAAAAGTGGTGTAAAAAAGTGTAAAGTATTTGTAAAGTAATGTAAAATAAAATTTCGCCACTTTGATTTTGAATAAAATAGCTTCTAAGCCCTATATTTAGGCACTCATCGCTAAATTTTTCTCACTTTGATTTCTTACAAAACTTTACAAAAACAAACGACGCTGAGATCAAATTTTAAAATGTCTAAATCAGCTTTTGATGTTTTGACTCGCATTAATAAAACAAATCATAAAATTATTTTTACCATCTTCGTGTTTGTATTTTAAGACATGCCCGTGTTTTTTAAAAATTTGATTTGCTATATAAAGTCCAAGACCAAGCCCTGAGTTTGATGTCTCAACCTTTCTGTTAAATGCCCTTTCAAAGTCAAGTCTTTGCTCTTCTAGTTTGTCCCCCACGCTACTTATGCAGAGCTTGTTTTTATCTATGCTTACGATGACTTTGTCATTAGAGTATTTTAAAGCGTTGTCGATTAAATTTTTAACTCCGGTTGCATAAAGTTCAAAATCAACCTCCACTACGCTTACTTCGCTCTCTGCTCGTACCTCTATGCGACTAGTATCCTTTAGTAAAAGTAGGTCTACTGAGTGGTCGATGATGTCCATAACTCGGTGTCTGTTCTTCTTAAGCCCCCATTCATTAGATACTAGTTTTTCTACCTTGACGACTTCGCCTAGTATTATCTCAAGTCGTGTAAATATCTGCTTTAGTCTATTTTTAAATTTATCATCTTGTAGTAGTTCCGCTATCACGTCCGCCATGATCCGCCCCTTCATTATCGGGTTGCGAAACTCATGCAAGATGTTGCGTAAAAATAGCGCTCTTGCTTCCTTTATCGCATTTATTTTTTGCATTGTAGTATTAAACTCGCTAGCGATTTGATCTATCTCATCATTTGCTTCTATTTTTATTAGTCTGAATTTATCTTTTTCTCCTGCCTCTCTTATCATGTTTTTTAAATTTCTAAGCTTTAGTAGCTTTCTTAAAACAGCTATAAAAAAAGTTATCATAACGATATTTACTATAAACCAAAGTATCCAAATTCTGCGTGTAGACATCTCTTCTAAATTTTCTAAAGGCACTTCGTGTGTTGTGATGTCGTTTTTTAGCGGATCAAGCCCTGCTGCTATCATAATACGTGGTAGCATTTTGGCATCTACAGAAAAAAATCTAGGCACAAAATAGAGCTTTTTGTTATATCTTATCATATCGGCATATGAGTCACTAAAAATTTTCTCACCGTTTTGCCTGATCTCATTTGGGTCATACTCGCTGTTTTTAAGCCCTATTTGCTTTAACTGCTCGGTAGCACCACTGTCTTCTTGTCCGCGTATACGCATACCTAGCATAAAGCGCTGATAAGTAAAGTACTCTGCGTCTCTTATCTGCCTGTTTGATTCGATATAAAATGCTGAGTTTACTATGATAAGAGCGATAAAAAAGAAAAAAGTTATTAGCTTTACTATAGATATACTACGCATTGATAAATTTGTACCCTATACCGCGCACGGGGTGGATATATCGTGGATTTTTAGAGTTATCTCCTATCTTTTGACGCAGTCGCCCTATAGCTACATCGATGCTTTTAAGTCCGCTTTGAAATTTTGACTGACCTAAATTTATCAAAATATCCTCTCTTGGTATGACCATTCCCTCTTTTTCATAAAAGTAGATAAAAATATCAAATTCTGCTTTTGTTAGTGCTATTTCCTCTTTGTTTTTTATGACGATACGTCTTTGTTTATCTACGCAAAAAGTTTTGGAGTCGCTAGTAATCTGTATCCCTCGGCGCAGTATGGATCTTATCCTAAAGACAAGTTCTATAGGGTCATACGGTTTTGCCATATAGTCATCGGCTCCAAGCTCAAAGCCCTTTATCTTATCTAGTGTCTCGGTGCGAGCCGATGGTATGACTATTGGTAGTGCTGGATAACCATATCTAACTTTTTTGCAAACTTCAAGACCATCCATATCTGGTAAGCCTAAATCAAGCACCAGTGCATCAAAGGTATTTTTTTCGTTTAAAATTTTAAGTCCTTCAAGCGGATTTGTAGCTATAGTTACATCAATCTCGCTTTTTGCTAACGCATATTTTAAAAGCTCAGCCAAATCAAAGTCATCTTCTATAAGTAAAATTTCTATCATGGTGGTGATTATATCAAATTTTAAAAATTAAAACTAAAAATTATTTTTTAGGTAATGTTACCAAAATCTTACCGTTTTTAGTAAGCCTGCGTGTTATGATTTCGTTTACAAATTAAAAATGGGCATTACAAAACAAGCTGGGTCCAAGACTCTCTTACTAAGGGGTGTTCAAAAATTAAAGGGGTTTACAATGAAGACATCTGTTTTAACAATGGGTAAGCGCGAGTTTGCCTTTAGTTTGGCTGCACTTATGGCTATGACATCTAGTGCTTATGCTAGTGATAGCTTAGAGCAAGCTCTACAGGCAAGTACGATAAGTGCTACAGTATTTTCATACTATGATATGGATAAAACCGAGTACTTTCCGCCTGCTAGCAGTACAAATCCAAATCGCCAACACATCGGCGGTATCGGTGCTGAGCTTAGATTTTTAACCGGCTCTTACTATGGCTTTAGACTTGGTCTTACGACTCAGGGATTAGTAAATTTTGCTCCATCAAATGCTGCAAAAGATTTTTACGCATATGACTGGAATAGTGAAGGTGTAGCACTTTCAGAGGCTTACTTAGGATATGAGCATGACTACATCGACCTTAAAATCGGTCGTCAATACTACAACTCAAAATACACCGGACTAGTGCCACCACTTGTTGCTACAAATACAGATGTGGGATATAAAGAGGCGTTTGAGGGTGTGAGCGCTAGGATAAAGCTTGATAGCATTGATACTGTTATCGGTGTGGCTGACTTTTGGAAATTTGCAGGTAGATCAAACGCTGTAACAGGAGGTGATGATGGCGCGCCAAGATTTAAAGATAGAGTTATCATCGGCGGACTTGGGCCTTACGGTTTTAAATTTGATAACATCTTTAACTCATTTGTGACATATAGCGGGCTTTCTGGTGTTTCGCTCACAGCTGCTTATGCTAATGTATCGGGTCTTGAGTATGATGACGCGGCTAACTCAAAGGGTGATATAAATTTCTACTTTGCACACGCTGGTTACAAAACACCCGCACTTTTTGAAAATGCTGTAGTTGGCATAGACTTTATGTATAAAGGCTCAAGAACAAACGGCACTTTAAAAGAAAATTTTGACTTTAACGGCGATTATTACACAGGTATGGTCGGACTTTATAACGCCTATGGTTTTGATTTTAGATATGCGTACTCAACTGTTAGTAAAAACCAAATGGCACTTCAAGGCATAGGTAACGACTGCGGTGCATTTACGGCTACTCCTATTTATGGTCCGTTTTTATTTATGTCTTTTGCAGGTATGAATTTACATAAACTTAGTGTGGGTTATGATCTTAGCAATGTAGGAGTTGACGGTCTAAGAGTAGATGCTGACTACTGGTATGGCGAGCAACGCAACGGTAGTAACGTCCGCTCAGGTGGCTTACACGGTCAAGCACCAGGCACTAGGATAGATGTAGAGGGCTGGGATATGCAACTTACTTACAATGTTCCTGCAGTAAAAGGTCTAAAGATATCTGCTATCTATGAAACTATGGATAGAAAACTAAAATACACCAACGGTAGCAGTAACGGCAAAACGACAGATGAGGAGTTTTGGCTAAGAGCGTCTTATGACTTTGATATATTGAAATAAATTTTATAAACAAGGAGTATAAAATGGTAGAAGAAAATGAACTATCACGCCGCTCGTTTTTAAAGCGTAGTGGAGCGCTCACACTTGGCTCAGTCGCAGCTGGATCTGCACTGCTAACAGGCTGTGAAAACCCAAACAATCACCTTATCCACCTAGAAAAGGAGGCTGCAAAAGCACCAGAGGTACCAAAGTGGCTAGGTATTGAGCCACAAATTTCAGATGCACAGATAAAAAAGACACTTGATACAGATGTGCTTATCATTGGCGCTGGTGTTTCCGGACTTCATGCTGCACGCGCTGCTAGTGAAAAAGGCGCAAAGGTCATCGTTATAGAAAAAGCTGGTCGCTTTCAGGTTAGAAGTGGTCAGTACGGCACTCTTGGGAATAAATTTCAAAGAGAGCTTGGTATCACATATGACAAGCACGCAGCTATAAATGAGCACTTAAAACAGATGGGATACCGCGCCGATCAGCGTGTGTGGAACTACTGGGCTGATCACAGTGGTGAAGACTTTGACTGGATGATAGACCTTGCGCCTGGGGTGCATTTTATGATGGAGACTGATACACAGCTTGATAGAAGCAAGATAAATTTGATGCTCATGCACTATCCGCTTCCTGCTACATATGATCCAAACGAGGAAAATAGCCCAAGCTATCCAACTGTTATGACATTTTTACCTAACCAAGAGCCGATGATGGAGCTAGTGTATAAAAAGTCTATGGAGCAAGGTACAAAGTATATCTTTAAAACTCGCGCGCAAAAGCTACTTCGTGATAAAACTACTGGCAAAATGCAAGGAGCTATCGCGCAAGATATGGCTGATGGCTCTTATATCAAGATAAATGCTAAGTCGGTGATTTTAGCTACTGGCGATTATATGAATAACCCTGAGATGGCAAAAACATTTGTGCCTTGGGTGGCAAATTTCTTCTGTCCATTTCCAAACCTAGACTATAAAAATAACCCTACAAATACAGGGGACGGACATAGGCTTGGCTCATGGATAGGCGCGAAACTAGAAGATGGACCGCATGCGCCAGTTGCGCACACTCTTGGTGGACCACTTGGCGTTGATGCGTTTTTGCTGACAAATGCAAAGGGAGAGCGCTTTACAAATGAAGATCTTAGCGGACAGCAAGTCACTCAGCCACTCTCTCGTCAGCCAGGAGGCTTTGTGTAAATTTGTGTATGAAATGAGAATTTATATAGACAAGAAAAAAGATAAGAGAATTGCGATAGTGTCGTGATTTGAGTTATAAATTTTCTCATTTCAATGAGATTGACAAAAGTGTTCGCAGGTTTAAAATTTCATACACTCATCATACATTTTGGCGACAATGGTTAGACAAGTGTCAATAGGTGGTTAGAGAGCCGTTAGAATGGGATTAGAGCGCGAGCACTCCCGATGGTATCACTTTTTTTACGACACCTACGATTTTTAGCATTTCCAGCTCATCGCCGCTCATCACAATATCTTTGTAAAGCTCATTCATCGAAGTCAGCTTAACTTCCCTATTTATCGGATCACGCAGTAGCTTTTTAACATATAAATCGCCATTAATATTTGCGATGACAATTTCGCCGTTACTAGCTTCGTGAGTAGGTAAAACAAGCACCATATCGCCGTCTTTTAAAAATGGCTCCATGCTATCGCCAAATACTTTGATAATATCGTATTGGCGCGGCTTTATGCCTAAAATCTTGGTTAGAAATTTGGCTGTAATGCTTATAGTTTCAAAGTCATCATCGTCATTATTCGCGCCGTATCCAGCAGCAGCGGTTACGTCAGTAAAAAAACGCAAATTTATAAGTCTGTTTTCTTGCTCGTCAAGAAGTGTTCGCAATTTTTGTAATTTTTCGGATTTTTCTGGACTAATGGACGACTTAGGGACACTAAGGGACAAGTCGTCATATAAATTTTTAACTTTAACACCAAGAGCTTCCGCAATTTTAGATAGATTATCTGTTGTCGGGTTTGTTTTTCCATTTTCATATCGCTTTATAGTTTCAATAGAAACGCCCGAAAATTTTGCTAAATCAGCTTGCGTCCAATCCTTATTAGCCCGAAAAGCCCTAATATTTTCAGAAAGTGGCATAGAAGTTCCTTTTTATCTTGACAAGGTGTCATAAATGTGCTATAATTCTTTTAATTTTAATTTTGAAATTATAACTTTAAAAGTTTAATTAAAATTAAAAAACAGAGTTCTTTTAAATTTTATTGTTAAGCGGATAAAACCAGATGAAAGGATATACTATGGACAATACGCGCAAAGAGGATATACTTGATGCCATAAAGGCTATAATTAAAATAATAGACGAATATGCAAAGAGTAATGAGTACGGCGGCGACCAAGCGAGAATAATTAAGCTTTTGAAGGCTTATTACAATCTTTAGTCTCAGGTGAGCTTAGCAGCTCTCCTACTCTTTTATAGATTTCTACTATAGGCTTTACGGCATCTTGGGCGTCGCCCGATATTTGCGGCTTTTTGGTGGATAGTATTAGCTTGGTAAGCTCTAGTTGGATCTCTTCTTTGGTCATTTGCAAGTCCTTTGGATTAATTTGGCTTGGTCGCTAAATTAATGATACCAAAGGGCTTACAAATATCCGCTTAATAATAAAATTTAGCAAAGGAGTAACCGTGATAGCGGAGTATTTTAAAAATAACTGCATAAATATCAAGTGGTGGGCGGATAAGCACGGGCTTGATTATACCACTACGTTTTACGTGGTAAAAGGCGCGCTCAACGGCTCAAAGCGCAGCAACGGCAAGACAAAGGCGGTATTTGAGGCGCTTAAAAAGGAAGGGATCATAAAGCAGCTTCCAAAGGGACTAAGAGAGCAAAAAGGCTAGTTAATGTGGGTAAATTCTAAGGTTGCGGCAGAAATTTTGGGTGTAGAATATGAGAAGCTCAAAAAAGCTACTCAACGTGCAAATAAGGCTGGAAAAAATTTTTGCTCATTAGGGTGTCATAAATGCCACTTTACCTACACTGACGGCATAGGTCGCGGCGGCAAAGTCCTTCAAATTTGGATAGAAGATCAAATAATAGACGAAAAAGGAGTAAAAAATGGAGCTTATGATAATAGCGCTAATGTGTGCGGTAGTAGCGATAGATACGCTACGTTATCCCAAAATTTAGGCAGGGCTGATGTGCGCTTTAATAGCGGCGCTGCTGATAATGGTTCTATGCAGCGTGAAGATCAAGATAAGCACGCAAGCCCTAGCGATCATATGCATAACCGCGGTGATAATAACTCTGATAAAAGCAATGAGTGCGTAGATAAAGCCCAAATACTAGCTTATGCGGCGCAGCATGGCGTAAAGGCGGCGGCTAAATTTTACGGCGTAAACGAAAAAAGCGTGTATCGATGGAGAAAAGAATTTAACCAAAAAGGCGCAAAAGCTTTAGAGGACGGACGAGGCGCAAAGGTAAGAGCGGATATAGAGCTTATAAAGCAAGCGATCCTAACGGTAGGCACGGCGCAAATGACTAGCTGGTGGATGGAATACTGCCGCAGATACGCTCTAGCTAACGGACTGGCGTTTGATATGTATGATCTAAAAGCCGACATAAGCAGGGCTACGTTTTTACGTCATGCGGCACTTATTTCAACTCAAGATTACGAAGTAAGAGCCTTTTTGCGAGGCGGTAGAGACACGCTTGATACCAATATTAGCATAAAACGCGATTATTTAGGCGTAAACGAGGAGTGGCAGATAGACGCTACGCCGTTTGATTTCATGTGCTTAGATGAAGCGGGCGAGCCTAAACGCTACACGGCGGTGGGTATCGTAGACGTAGGTAGCGGACGCAGGGTTTATGAGCTATGCGATAGTCCAAATTCATACGCAAACGTAAGGCTGCTTAAAAAGGCGTTTCGTGCGATGGGAAGACCGGGATATATCAAGGGCGATAACGGCAAGGATTACGTAGGAGAGCATTTTCAAGGGGTGCTTAAAAGGCTTGGAGTGATATACGCGAAGGCCGCTAAATTTGACGGGCGCGGAAAGGGAAAGATTGAAAGAAGTCATAAGATAGTTCAGGATTTCTTTGAGTCTTTACCGGGCTTTATAGGACATAACGTAGGTCAAAGAAGCGCGCGCGAGGCTCAAGCCGAGGACAAGAGCGCAAGACTAAGCGGAGTAAAGACGAATATCAAAAATCTAATCAGTCGTGAGGCTATGCAGATGATGGTTGATGAATGGTGCGAGAAATTCAGACGCGAGACATCCCAGGCAGGCGCATGGGAGTTTGACGAAAGAGTGTTTGGTAAATCTTATGAAAGACGCTTGCAAGCCGAGGGCTTTAGCATAGACGGGCTTAAATTCGTGAGCCTTGAGATATATCGCCATGCAAAGATGGGCGATGTGTGCGAACTAATCCAAAACATAGACGATGCAAGCGTATGGCACGCATATAAAGACGGT
Organism: Campylobacter sp. RM9328; assembly: GCF_012978615.1. Classification (NCBI taxonomy): domain Bacteria; kingdom Pseudomonadati; phylum Campylobacterota; class Epsilonproteobacteria; order Campylobacterales; family Campylobacteraceae; genus Campylobacter; species Campylobacter sp. RM9328. The sequence continues at coordinate 14,318 of NZ_LIWF01000009.1, forward strand.
GAGTATCTATGTGACGTGATAAATAGCGAGGTGGCTAAATTTAGCGCCGAAGAGGTCAAGGCTGCACGCAAAGAGTATGCGCGCCGCGTGATAAATCCGACAAAGGCATACATAAGAAGCTTGCAAAACGAAAAAGACGCCTATTACAAAGGCGTGGCGGAGGCTAAGCTAAAAGAGGCGCAAAAAGGCAAAGCCGAAGTGATAAAAAAAGATAAAAATGTTGTTAAGACCAAGATCGAGATAGAAGCGCCGATAGCTAATAGCGTGTATCTACCCGATCTTGAAGACGCACTGAAAGTTTTAAACGGATAAAAATAAGAAATTTGCGAACACCTATCTTTTATGCCCCTATTTTAGGGCTTTAAAAGTTATACGGGTGTTCGCAAACTTGTTATTTTAGGTGCGAACAGCGCAAAAAGGATAAAAGATGGATTTAAAGAAACAGTTTGAAACGTATCAAAAAAGCGGCGGCAGCTACCGAAAGTTAGCTGCTTTAATCGGTGAGAAAAATCATACATACGTTACTCTTGCTATTAACGGCTGGGGCGAATATAAGCTAAGCGACGAGAGAAAGAGCGAGATAGAGGATAAAGTAAGATCGTTTTTCGGCTCGTTAAATTTAAAGGTCGGCTCAAAGTATGATGAGATCTGCGAGAGTGCGGGGATAATCCCGTTTAACAACACTATAAATATCATCGCAAGCGTAATAAAAGCGATAAAGCAAGGAGCGCTGATGAAGATTACCGCAAAAAGCGGTACGGGTAAAACTACCGCCGTGCGTGCTCTTTTGCCCGCAATCCCTCAATGCGTTTTAGTAACGGCATACGACGGTATGAGTAAAAAAGAGCTACTTGAAGAGATGTGCGCTAGCTTAGGCGCAAAAAGCACTCTAAAAACCCAGCAAGCACTAATGAGAGCGATAAAAGAGCATCTAAGTCATACAAAAAAGGTGCTAATCATCGATGAAGCTAATTTTATGAGCGAAAAGAGCCTAGAGCAGATCCGCCACATCCAAGACGTAAGCGGCGCGGCGATTATCTTGGTAGGAACCGAGAGGCTTGATTTGCAAATCGCACGCAGCCACGAGCAAGTAGAGAGCAGAATTCGTCCGTCTCGTGCGTTAAGCGCTTTTGGCGAGAATGAAGTAGCGATGCTGTTTGAAAGAGCGGGTATAGATTTGGACGAAAAAGAGGCGGTTGCGGTATGGAAAAAGTGTAGAAATTTGCGTGAAGTAAAGTATTTGCTTGATGACTTAATCGAAATTTACGGCGGAGACAAAAGCAAATTAAAGGAGCTATTATGAAAACAAACGAAGTGCAGTTTCTAAACGAAGCGGGTAAAACACAGGCAAAGGGGATAGCGGAAATGATGGTTATCGAAGATATGAAAGAAAAAGGCTGGGAAATCGGAATAAGCGCAAAGGGAGAACTATGCGGCATCAGACGCGGTAAGCGCGGGGATGTAAAGCACGCTTTTGATAAAGCGGGAGAGCGAGAATTGGCTAGGTTTAAAGCAAGAATGATAAAGGGTCAAAAGGCTTACTACTCGGATCAATTTTTCAGGCTCATCGGAGAGGGAATTTACGAGCGTGAGACTATGAGATTGGTTGATATTTTAAGCGCATAAATTTGATTTTACAGGGGGCTAAATTTAGCCTCCGATAAAGTTAAATCTTAAAGGAAAGGAAAGATATGAGAACGGCAAGACTGGTCTTTGTCAGCACTCCATACGCAAGCATAGAGTGTAAAGATAGAGACAGAAACTATTATGCAAGACAGATAGCGCTTGAAGCTTGTGCGATCGTGCGTAAAAACGGATATGAGCCTATAAGTCCCGTATTAGTATGGATGGATACTCATAGCGAGCTTGAGAGAGAAGTCGTGATGAAAAACTGCGAAGAGCTACTTAGGGTTTGCAGTTATTACTATTACCATGAGTGCAAATTTAGTAAAACCAGCAAAGGTATGGCTACGGAGCGTGAGTGGGCGAAAGAATACGGACTGACCGAGCTTAAATTCAGTTTGTTTGAGTAGGCAAGATGACTGTGCGGATCGTTAAGAAAAATAAAAACAACTTAGCGGTCTGTTTGAAATACGGGTATGTCTTAAAAATGGGATATATCAAGAAATTTAATGTAGAAAGGGAAAAATATGGCAAAGCTTGATGAAAAAGGTTTTTGGCAAAACAAAGAGGGAAATTTCGTCCACCCGCAAATGGTGCCGATAGATAAAAGCCTAGAAGATGAGCTGGTTGAAAAGCTTATTACAAAGGCAAACGAGCTACAAGCGGCGATGAGGGAGTTCAAAAAGTATGCTTATGGCGAGTGCGAAAGCTTTATGGATATGCTAAAAGCCGAATACGGAATAGATAGGCTTGAAAATTCAAGGCTTGGCAACGTAACGCTAAGAAATTTTAACGGCACAAATGAGGTTCAAATAGCTATCTCAAAGCAGATTAGCTTTGATAAAAAGCTTGTTTTAGCAAAAGAGAAGATCGATGAATATCTTGATGCAAAAACCGAGAGCGCAGACCCAGAGATCCGCACGCTTATAACTAGAGCATTTGATGTCAAAAACGGCAAAGTAGATGCCAAACAAATACTAAGCCTCAAGCAATATCCGATACAAGATCCAAAGTGGAAAGAGGCTATGGGCATGATAGATGAGGCAACCGAGATCGTAGGCACAAAAAGCTACATACGTTTTAAGACGAAAGATAGTTTAGAGAGCAAATGCGATCTTATAACACTTGATTTTGCGGCGATTTAAGGAGGCAAATGATGAAAAATGCACTTATAGCTAGTTTGCTTGGATTAGCGGCTACCCAGAACGACTTTGACGGCTTTGGCGGCAATCAAGCAAAAGATAGTCAGTATAGCGGTGTTTGGTATAAATTTAAAGGTTTAAAAGACAAAAGCGGCAAGCTCTTGCCTAGATTTGTGCGTAGAGCAAAACTAAAAGCATACGTAAAGGGCTAACAAGCCCTTTAATCAGTGTTTATTCATCTTTTAAACATTGATTAAAGAGTTTACAAAGGACTAAAATGCAAGATATTAAATTTAAAGTATTTTACGAGCCGTCAGGCAAAATTCATGATGTCTTGGCGATTGATTTCATCAAGAAAAACGTAACTATCGAATACAAAAAAGGTAAAACTCAAGTAGTCTGTATGGAGTTTTGTAAGATCATGCAATATACTGGCATGAGCGATCATAACGGCAATGAAATTTATAGCGGACATATAGTTAAATTTGAACCGTCTTTGCCATACTCGATAGACGAATGCATGATTAAAAACGGCGAGATAGGCATTATAAAATTTAGCGAAGGCAAATTTATCGTAAGTATTGTAAAAAGCGATGTCCTATTTTTTAACCTAGATACCATAGGCGACTGGGTGGTAATAGGAAACATCTATGCGACCCCCGATCTTTTGGAGTAAATATGACCTCAAAACGCGCAAAGCTTATCGCTGATTTGTTTGGTGATAGCAAAGGCTTTTTACCTCAAGCAAAGATTATAAAATTTGATAGAAAACTGCATTTTATACCCGATGACGAGCTTATAAATTTTGCGATATTCGTCGATAATTTTCGTGCAAATTTCGTAAGCACGGAGCTAGCCGTGCATAAAGCCTCTATCGCTTGGCAAAGGATAGCATTTGAGCGAGTAAAGTATGTCGGCGGTAGCTTTTTTCGAGGGCTTGAGGAAATGATAAGCTTTTGTAGGGAGGCTTACCGCGGCGAGGCGCTTTGCAGCTGCGAAGACGGCAGCGGGTATTTGCCTTACGTAGTGATAACGGTCGATGACGAAGGCAACCTAAGAAATAGCGCCTCTATAAACGAAAACGGCGTATTTAAAAGGCTCGATAGCTCCGAAACCTCTCAAATTTATAGCTGGCTTTTTGCTAATCAGCACAAGATCGGCGACGTAAAAAGAATAAGCCGCGAGGATTATGAGAGGAGTATCGCTAGAGAAAGAATGAGCGCACTTAGCGCACCAAAACAGCAAGAAATCACAATAAGCGATAAATCGCTAAAACTAATCGAAAAGACTATAAAAAGGATAGGCAAATGACCCGTGCTCAAGAGATATACAGAAAGCAGCTTTTAACTCGCATACATACAAACTCCGTATATCTACAAATGAAGTCTTATGAGGTATGGAATGAATGGCTAAATTTGCGTTTTAAAGTAGCAAGCTGCGCCGAGCTTAGCATAGGCGAGCTAAAGCTTGTGCTTGATATTTTACTGGGCAATGCAAAAGACGGAGTAAATTTTAAGCCAGATTATGCCGGAAGAAATTTGATAAGCAATAAGCAAATAGACAAGCCAAGGCGTAGCAAAAAAGACAAAAAAGAACAAGCCGATAAAAAGATCAGCCCAAATCAATATTTACGCATGCTAGAGCTAGCAAACGCGCTTAGTATGGATGAGATAGCGCTGCTTAAATTTGCAATGAAGCAAACAAGACAGATATTTATCAGACTATTGCAGCTTGAAAAAATTACAATGGACGATGCGACCAAAATCATCACGGGCTTAGAAAAAATAGTTAAATTTAAGAGGGAAAGAGAATAAATGATCTGTCCAAAATGCGCCTTTGAAAAAACGAGAGTAATCACTACGATAAAAAGCACTAGCAACGAAAGATGGCGAAGATGTCCTAGTTGCGGAGCTACCTTTGTGACGATAGAAATGATTAAAGTAGATAAAAAAATAAATGAATATGTAAAAGAAATTTTAAAGGAAGTAAAAGGTGAGTAGGTTTGATTTTTTGGGTGCCGTAAGCATAGATAAAATTTGTGCGCTTGATGAGCGAGAGACGTTAATAGACGGCTTTTTGCTTGAAAAGAGTATAAATATCGTTTGGGGCAAAAGCGGCCTAGGCAAGACTTGGCTGTGCTTTGCAATCGCCAAATATCTCTCGAATTTAGGGGTCGATAGCGTCTATATAGATGCCGATAACGGCATAGATCTCATCAAAGATAGAGGATATGACGAGATCATAAAAGAGCTGCAAGGACGTATAACGTATATAAACGCCGATTTCATGGATGATAGTAAAACGCAGATGCAAAAGACGCTTGAACTGATAGAGGAAGGTGCTGCAAACGGCTATGAAAAGGCGCTGTTTATCTTGGATAGTCTCTCGTTTTTCTTGGGTGACGGCATATACGACGAGATAAAAATTTACAAGCTCATAACGTTTTGTAAGAAGATCCGTCGTGCCGGAGGAACGGTTATAATAATAGCTCATGCGACTAAGGGCGGCACAAATTTACGCGGTAGCTCAAGCCTAATAAACAGCGTAGATGAAGTGTGGGAGGTAGGCGCGCAGCCAAGCAAAGCGGGTGAACTAAACTTTGTATTAAGTCCGTATAAACAGCGTTTAGACGTTAAAGAGAGTGCGTTTAATATAGAATTAAAAGGTTGCAAGCTAAATCACGCCGTCCCTGAGAATATAAAGATAGACGAAAAAGAGGCGGCATTAATAGAACAGATAAAGTCCGCGCTTCTTAGCGGCGAACTTAACCAAAACAAAATCTACAAAGCTCTTGAAAAATCAAAAGGTGATCGCGGCGTGCAGGCAGTATTAGATCGCTTTTGCGGAGTGTATTGGGATAAATTTGCCGGTAGCGGCAAGAATATAAACTATAAGCTCTTATAAAAAATAACCAAATTTGCGAACACGTAAAGTAAAGTGCCTAAATACAGGGCTTATAACAGGCTTTAAGTGTTCGCACTATATACGTAATGCTATAATACGAATATGAATAAAATACTACTTGTCGCACTTGTTTTTTTACTAAATTTAAACGCCGATACTCTTTTTGGTAAGGTTGTAAAAATAATCGATGGAGATACTATCCACATCCTTGATAGCTCAAAAAGACGGCACAAAATAAGGTTGTTTGGCATAGATGCTCCTGAAAAAAAATAAGCCTACGGCAATAGGGCGAAAAACTATCTTAGCGGCTTAATAGCCGGCAAGGAAGTAAAAGTTGAATATAACAGCCTAGATAAATATCAAAGAATTTTAGGCGTAGTATTTTTAGAAGAGCTAGATATAAATGCAAAAATGGTATCAGACGGCTACGCGTGGGCATTTGTAAAATATTCTCACAAATATACCAATGAAGAGATCTATGCAAAGAAAAATCATAAAGGGCTATGGCTTGATGAAAACCCTATTAAGCCGTGGGATTTTAGAAAAAAGAGATAGTTATTTTAAAGTTTTTATAATCTCATCACTCAGATAATCGTTTATCCGTTTAGTCAGTTTCTTTTCCAAATTTCCACCGCTATCAATAGGCAAAAACGCCCTAGCCGGGATATTTAGCTTGCTTGATCCAAACTGATGAGTTAGTCCGTAGGCAAAGCCCTTGTTTGAGCTGTTGTTTGATACGGTTACGCTAGAGCTATCTGATTTGACTATCCAGCGCGTAGCTAAATTTCCGCTTTGCCAAAGTATGCGTTTACTGCCCTTGGCTCCAAATTTAGCCAAAAATCCCGCACGCTGAGTTTTGCCGTTTTTCGTGTAAGCCTTTTTGCGGCCGCCTACATACGCGAACGCCGTATTTGCACTAATAGGCTTCCAACGCTCGCCAAACGGACTGCGTTCGTCATCAAAACTCTTTTCAATGCTATTTAGTATCATGCCGCCTACGGTGTTTAGTTTTACTTTTATCTGTGCGCCCGAAAGTGAGCCCTCAAGTGTTTTTAGTTTGGCTTGTATCTGCTCTAGACCCTTGATCTCAATAGACATATTAGTTCCTTTATGGTATAATTACGATATGAGGTAAGTAAATAGGCTGAAATCCCATTTACTTACTACTTTGTTTTATCGGCGTGAAGATGTGAACCCTTATAAAAGGGAGAGTAACCACAGAGGGCGAAAGCCGTCGATGTTGTGGGTTCAAATCCCACCCACGCCTTTTTAGTATGTAGGGCAGATGGCGGTAGAGAGTGTAGCCGGACGTCGCCACTAGATGGAATAACGGCGGTTATCGTGGGTTCAAATCCCACCGCCCTACTTAATATTTTTAATCTCACCATTTTTTATCAAAGTTGTAAATTCTTGTTTAAAAAATTTATCTAAAGTTATAACATAGTTGCTTTGCTTAAATTTCTTATGTATTTTGCTTATCTCAATAGGTATTAAATTTATTCTTTCCCTATCATTTTCGTCTTCAAAAACAAAAAGGATATTTTCTTTTTTCTTTCGTAAATCCACATACGCCTTGCTCTCATCTTGCAATACATCGACAATCTGCTTCATCTCTTCAACGCGTAGGGCGTGAGCGTAGGCATCTTTACGCTTTGGACTTGCGTGAGTTAGCTCTTTTTTGGTTAATATTATCCCTCCGCTTTGAATATCTTTGTCTAAAATTTTACTTGCGATCTTGGCGATAGCTTCGCTTAAAAAGCCTACTTGAACCATATTTATAGGAGTTTTTACGTTATCTTTTACGATTACGTCTTCTATTATGGCGTTTAGTCCTTGCTTCCACGTATAAATATCCGCATCGTCTTTAAGGGTTTTTAGCTCATCCTCTAACCGCTCTTTAAACGCAGTTTGCGGAAGTTTATCTATCTTTTGCGCAAAGACGTTTTCAAGATTATCCGTTTTACCGACGTTATAAGTCCAGTCGGGGTGCGGCGGGACATTTGGCACGTTACCCGATACGCTCCAGCCGTTTTCATCCAGCTCGCGCTTGGTGTAAGCTCTAACTTGACAGCGGCAATTCCACGCATTAGGCGGATAGTGAGTATCCCAAAATTTATCCGCCTTTGGCAAGATCACTCCATGCAGCGCGCGGTGACTAGCCCTAGTGCGACCGTCTATAACTGCAACATACCTGAAAAACTCCGCATCGCTATTTATCTGCGAATTATAACGAGCCGTGCTATAAGCTACTCGCATGTTGGTATTATAGATGTTTTTTAACCTGCGAGAACCTACGTAAATTTGCTTTGTTTTACCCGTGCGCGGATCCGTTACGCTAACATCGCCTAGCCAACCTTTTTTTGCAAGCGTAGGCAGTAGCTCATTTTTCCACTCTTTAAAGCCTTTCCCCTTGTTTGCCGCATCGACTAAACTTGATTGAATGTCGGCTAATAGATCGAGCCTAGTTATCTTTGCGACCGTAAAAACACTGTGATGAGTAGCGTGCATAATCTCGTCATAGTCAAAGTGAATTTCGGGGCGCTTTGCCTTAAGATACTCTATAACCGCAGCAGGTTCGGCAAAAAAATCAAATTTCAAAGCATTCCTTTTATGTGTGCGTTTGCGATCATTGTCTCAAGCATATCTTCAATAGCCTCAAGATTTATGTTCGGATATTTTTGCAAGATATTTTCATAAACTTCCTCAAAGCTCTCGGCATTTATTAAAAGCTCTTCTATGTAGCCTTTAATCTCGTCCTCTTGTTTTTTGGTGTTTGCGTTAAATGCGGCCTTGTCTATCTCGTCTAAGAATAAAGACTTTGTTTTTGCATTTTTTGAAAGCCTTAAGTTAGCGTTGCCGCTTTGCGTAGGCAACGGCAGGTCAAACTCTTTAGCTAGATCTTCCGCACTCATTGAATATCCAAGCGGATCTAGGATTTGTAGTACTTGAGCGCGCTTAAGTAGATCGTCGTCTTTTTCAATCTGAATGTTTAGGTTTGGGGTTTTGCCAAATTTCGCATAAATTTTAGCCGCGTTTCGCACCGCAAATTTAACGTCTCCGGCTAAAATGTCTTTTCTGTTTAGCTCATGCGTTTGGCTCATTGCAAAGCTGCCCGTAGCGCTTATGTTCGAGCTTAAAACCGAGCCGTTTATGACTTTAGAGATCTCTGCGTCGCAGTAGCGCACAAACTCCATAAAATCGGCTTGATTTCCTCTACCCTCTAAAACCTTTACTACGTCTTGCGGTCCTACGACGGCGTATGAGCCGCTTTTAATGTTTGAAAGAGCCTGCGCCATAAGCTCGATAATCTTTTCATCTCCGCTTGAGCTGTTGGCAATTAGCGGCGGTACCCCTAAAAACTCGGTAAATTTAAGATAGTGACTGAGCACAAAGTGTTTGGCATAGACTAGCCAAAGCAGCTTAATAAGCACGGGTTTCGCCGTTATTGACATAAAGCGCGGTTCTTTGGCTTCATAATCCTTGTCCTTAATTTTTAAAAACGGCTTATTGCCTTGAATACGGATAAAGTCGCGATCAACTTTTGATATACCTATGCTAAAGTCGTCCTTTACGTAAAGCTCAAGCAGGCTGATACCAAAAATTCTAGCTTCAACGCTTGCTTTAATAATCTCCTCTATATTCTCATCCTCTTTGCTGCCTAACTCATGCGTAAAGAATTTGTTAATGATAGAGCTTGTGCGTTTTTCTATCTCTGCGCCTACGGAGCTATCTTTGTCTTCTATTAAATTAAAGATTGGGAATAGCTCTTGCTGATTTTTAGTTAGCAGCGCAGCTCTTATCTTGCCGGCTGATAGCTCTACGTAGTTTTGAATATCCGTTTTTGTGTAGTCTCCCTTTGGCTTTAGCAGATCCAAAAAGCTTTTTAAATTTTTATCCATCTTTAGTCCTTTTTGTCTAGTTTTAAAATAAGGCGTTTTAAGAGCTTTTACAAGCAAGAACGATAAAAGATATACCTTGTGTCTTTAAAATCAATTCTAACCACTCTCTAACCGCCTTAAAATTAGTTTTTATCAAATATCTTTTTTAAAAAATTCTCTTTTTCTTTGCGCTTTGCAAGAAAGCTATTTACTTTTTCATAATCGAAATTCGGCGCTTTTGCAATGCGCCAAGCCATTTCAAGCGCATCAAGCCCGTCATCATGCGCGCTTTTTGGATAGGTATCAAGCTCATCAATAAAAGTTAGACTGCTTTTATCTATTAGAATTTGAGCCTTATTTACGTGCGGGGCTAGGCTATCGATGCGAAGCTCTTTTGGCACATTGTTTTTAAGCTCTATGATAGGCAAATAAATGCCAAGTTCGCGTGCTTTTGTTTCTAGCGTGTCTTTAAAAAATTCTTGAAACTGGATCGTTTCAATAGCAATTTTTATCGGTCTATTAAGTGCGATGAGATTTAGATAAATTTCAAGTAATCTATCGATCATCAAAGTGGCTTTTAGCTTATACATACGCACCGAGGCGTAAAATTTGCCGCCCAAAAATCCTAAAACAGCCACCGCAAAATAATCTCCTTTGGCTTTACCCAGCGCCGGGTCGATGCCAAGATAGTAAGCGTCGCAATGAGGCATAATCTCAAAGGTCTCATATCCGCTAAAGCTAGCGTCTTCCTTACTTAGGGGCTCGTTTTGATATTCGCTCATAAATGCCGCTCTCGAGCTTAGATATTCATCTTTGTATTTTTGTTTGCTAAGGCTGCTATCGTCTAAGACAAACTCGCCCATTTGCCAAATATCCGCTTCTAAATTTGACGGAAAGGCACGAACTAGCGGAAAGCTAAGCGTCTTAAAATCACGCCTTGCTTCAAGGCGCATAAGCAGGCTGTCGTGATGAAGCGTGGTGCCTACCACGATGATATTATGCGTGTCGTCGCCCCGTGCGGGCAGTTTCATAACTACCTTTTCAAACCAGTCGTAAATTTTGTCGCGTTGCGCCTTTGTCTTGACGTTTTCATCGTTTTCAAGATCGTCGCCTATAATAAGATCGGGGCGGAAGCTGCGCCAGTTTTCGCCGCGTATCTTTTTGCCTGCGCCGTAAGCCGAGATCTTAAATGCGGTTTTACCGCTGTAAAAAATAATCTCTTCTTCGGTCCATTTTTCGCCCTTGCTAATGGCAAAATCACGAATAAACGGCTCGTTTTCTTCAAGCTCGTTTTTTATAAATTCAAGCGTCTTTTTTGTTAGACTGATAGTAGCTGAGATTATAACTACGTTTCTCTTCTGAGCTTTTACCGCCGTCTTAAAAATTACCCAAAGACGACTTATAAGCGTTGTTTTGGCTGCACCGCGGTAAGCCTTAATAAGCAAATTGCGGTTTTTAGCGGTTAGGCTTGCTTCGTTCTTATAAAATTCATTACGAAAATACGAGGTTTCAGGTAGCTTTACGTGGTGGCTAAAATAAATTCGCACCATATCCGCAAAACTTGCTTTTGCCGATTTCATACGCTCTTGCTGAAGCGGATCGGCGATACGCTTTAATCCTTTTAGCCTTTGGCGTAAATTTTCAATATCTTGGCTCATTTTTTAAATATCCGCCCTAAAATTTCGTCTGCATTTTTTGATAGAAAATCGGTAACCGCATCGTTTTTGGACTTCTCTGCGATCACGACTATCTCGTTTATAGCTTTTTGAGCAGCTTCAATAGATACGGCTTTATGGTCTGTTTTTAGCGGAGCCTTGAGTTTATAATATGTCTCGGTATAGTTGCTTAGAATTTCAAGCTGCTCGTTTGGTTCAAGCTGCTTTATCTCTTCAAAGGCTCGCTCAAAGCTTTCAATTAACGTGCTTATAAATCTATCTTCGCTAGCCTTTGTGCTTTTTGCGTCTCTATTTTTTGCAAGCACTAAAGCGTCCCAATCTATGCCGGCTTCTTTGTCTTTAGCCTTTTTCTTATATATGGTTTGGCGCGTCACACCGTGCGTCTTGGCAATATCGGTTACGCTATACCCTTTGATATACATATCTTTTGCGCTCTGCTTATCCATCTAAAAACCTTTACATATTTTTACGCGCCTATTTTATGTCTAATTTTTTTTAAAATCACTCTATATACACTATATATAGAGTGAAATAAGCTCTAAAAAGCTCTAAAATGGCGGCAAATCAAACAATGAGGTCACAATGAACGGAGTAAAAAGTAAAGAGCTACTGGAACTAAATTTTAAGGATAACGAGTTTGTCAAAGTATCCCCGATAGGAACCGTTATAGGCATTGACGGGCGCGGCTTTAAAATAGACGGAAATTCTCTACTTGCAAGCATAGCCAAAAATGCGCTTCATATCCCGCTTGATGAAAACCATAGCTTCGGCGGCGCGGTGGGGTGGTTTGATAAAGATAGCTTTGAACTAAGAGATGACGGAATATATGCCAAGCTTGAGCTAAATCAAAGAGGCACCGAGCTTATACAAAACAGGGTTTATCGCTATTTAAGCCCCGTATATGACGTAAACGGCAAAAACGTAACGGCGCTGGATTCAGTCGGGCTGGTAAATCGCCCTAACCTACTAAACAATACACTAAATCACAAAGGAGATAATGTGGAAAAAGAACTTGAGGAGTTAAAGGCTAAAAATGAAGCCTTGCAAAAAGAGCTTGACGAGTTAAAAGCGGCAAATGCCGCCAAAGATGAGTCAAAAGGCGAGACAAAGAGCGAAAGCACCGAGGAACAAGCCAATACAAAAGCGCTAAATTCTATCCAGTCCGATCTAAAAAATATGAACGAGAGAATGGAAAAGATGGAAAGTGCCTTAAAGGTGTTTGGAAAAAGTGATTTGCAAAAGAGCGAGAACGCGGCGGAGCTAACCGACGAGCAAAAAAAGACGGCCAAACTACTTGGCTTAAGCGAAGAAGAATATAAGAAAGGACTATAAATGGCACATTTTGAAGAGACTGCAATAGGCTTTAAGAGCATATTTCAAAAGACGTTTAACGACACCGTAAGCGAGGCTGATTTGCTCGCTACGAGAGTAGAAAGCAATGACCTAAGCGAAAAATACGTATGGCTTGGAAACTTCCCTAATATGAAAGAGTGGGTAGGCGAGCGCGATGTCAAGAAATTTAAGGATTTTGGCTATGCGCTTGAAAACAAGCTATATGAAGCAACGGTAACGGTGCCGAACACTCATCTTGAGTACGACAAAGTAGGACTATTTAAACCCGCAATTGAGCAAATGGCCGTAAATGCCAAGAAATTCGGCGGGTCGTTGGTGGCTCAAATTTTAATCGATGCGGCCGATCCCGTTAAGGGCAAGTGCTATGACGGTAAAGCGTTTTTTGCCGCAGATCATAGCGTAGGCAGTGACACGTATGCCAATCTTGGCACAGGCGAGCTAAAAAGCGAGAATTTAATTGCCGCAGAAGCTTTTATGCGAAGTATAAAGGGTGATAGCGGGGCGAATATGGGCGTAGTGCCTACACATCTTGTTTGCGGATCAAAAAACCTAGCCGCCGCAATCAACGCTATCAACAAGGAGAACCTAACCGCGGGCGAAACAAACGCTACGTATAAACGATATGAACTGATTGTGCTACCTGAAATAACGGATAAAAGCTGGTATTTGATGGATCTGTCAAAACCTATAAAGCCTTTTGTAAAGCAAGTAGCCAAAGACGGACTATTTGAGTCAAGCAACGATGATAAATTTATGAAAGATCACGCACTATTTGGCTGCAAAAGCTTTATGAACGCAGGCTATGCGTTATGGCAACTAGCCTATAAATCAACGGGGGTGTGATATGGCTCATTATTGTGCGGAGGATTTTTTAGATGGAGGAGATGATACAAAAACTATTAAGCAGAGCCAAACAGAGCTTATACAATCGCTCGGAGGTGACGCAGGAGATAGCAACTCAAGCGATGCAAGAAGCACTGGAGCTGACGGCGAACAAAACAATACCGACGGCAAATCTGATGGATCTAGCGATGTTTCGGCTAATGCTGCTGCTAAAAGTGGAGCCCTCGGAGGTGCAAATAATGCTAGCTCAAAACGCAATCAAAGCCGCGCAAGCGCTAAAAAATAGCGACGGCACGGGCGGTGGTGTAGCCTACGGAAGTAGAAAAAGCGAGATTATAGAATGAAATTAAGAGAAATTTTTGAGCTTATCAAGAATGAATTTGACGAGGCAATCACTATAAATTCTATTGAAAGCATTAATCAAAACGGACTTTATCTCATCTTTGACGGTTGCCAAAAGCAAAGTGCGGCCAAAGATACGGCAAATTTTAGCTTGGTAATAGCTGCCAACTCGCTTGAAGCTAATAATTTTACAATGCTAGAGGAGCTTGAAAAGTTAAGACGCAAGTTGTTTGTAATGGCTGCAGCCTACGGGCAGAGTTGGTATAAAGACATAAAAGCGGCTAAATTTGAAGGTAGCACGCTATATGTTTATGTAATCGGTTTTGAGGTGGAAATAGATGCGGCTTAAAGTGTTTGTATTTTTTTAAACAAGTATATGCAGTCCCAAAGAGGACATTTATCTAAAGGAGAAAACTATGCCTATTCAAAAAGTGGCGAGATTAAATTCGGGCGAGGTGCGCTTTGCGCCTATAAATTCTGACGGAACTTACGGTGATGAAATAGTGCTTGGCTACAACCAAAGCGTTACGCTAAATAGAAGCTCCGACGTAAAGCAGCTTTTAAGTAACGATAACACTATCGGCGAAGTGGTAAGCGAAGTGGAGGTAAATGTGCAGTATGAATTTAGCACCCAAATCGGAGATATCGATATAGAAAAGCTCGCTCTTGTGTTTAACGGTGCGGTATCCGCAAAGACTTATGCGGCGGGTAATATTTATTATAACGGACGCAAGATCATAGACGGCGCGACAAATATCACGGGTAAAATCGGCGATCCGGTATTAAAAGACGGCAAGATTTATATATTAACCGCAGACGCTACGGCTTTAGCCTTTAGTGCTTGCGAATTTGCCTCAAAAGTAAGAAGTAACAAATTTAAGATGCTAAATGCCGAAGCCGCTAGTCAAGCCGTAGGTCGCATAGTAGTCGACGGCATAAACTTAGCAACCGATAAAGCCGCCGCACTAATTATCCCAAAAGTAGCATTAAGATTTAACGGCGAGTACGGCGTTATAGGAGAGGATTATATAAAGGTATCCATAACCGGCAAAGCTCAAAAGCTTTTAACCGAGCCTATATTTACTCTAACCGACGAGGTCTAATATGAGAACAAAATTCCCTTTTACGATTGAAATAGACGACGAAAAATACGAGCTGCTTTATACCGAGCATAGTAAAAAGCAGTTAAAAGAGCTGGAAAACGGCTTTTTAGTTATCGCTAACGAGGCTAACGAGTTAAAGCGATTAAATGAGCAAATAGCCTCTTTAGAAGAGAAAAAGGCAATCAAAAAAGAGCTTGCAAAGCTTAGCGAAGGTAAAGAAAAGTCTGATTTATCAATTCAAATTTTAGACCTTATAGATGAGATTACACAGCTTAAGGTTAAAGTTAGAGAGCTTGAGAGCAAGAAATTCGATATTGAAGAGCTACCTAAAAAGCGTTTTGATATGAGCGTAAGCGGCACCGACATAGAAGCGTTAAAGCTAGCCGTAGAAAATAAAGGTATTAGCTATTTAAAGCTAATACAAATCATTGACGAAGCAATCATAAAAGAACGTGAAAAAAAGTAGAACGCGTCCTTGCCTGCGTAAGCTCAAACTTTAGCTCCGAAGAGTTTGGGCTTGACGAGTTTGAGATTTTAATAATGAGAGGTCTAAACCTCTCATCTGTTATAAGGCAAGGACTAAGCGGCGGATACTTCGAGTGTGATAGTTTGGTGCTAAAAGCCTTTTGCAAAAGTGCAAAGATTGATTTTTTATGGATGTTTGAAATTTCAAAGGCTTATTGCAGTGCGATTAATAGAAATTTAGGGGAGTAAGATGAAGAATTATAATAGCTTGACAATGTCAAAATTTAAATTTTTATCTAATGCCGTTTTAAACTACTTAAAGCAGATGACTTTAATAAGCCCAAACGCTAAAGGTGCGATAACGATAAAGGCTAATATACTTAGAAATATAGCAATTTGCGGAGTAAAAGAGGCTATGGCGATTACTATGAAAGCAGCGATGCAAATAGCGCAAACAATGACTATTTTATATAAAAAATCAATCAAATTCATCTTAACTCCTTTATTTTTATCTCATTATATCAAAAACCAAGCAAAGAGTAAATAATGTCGGCATCTAATGAGATAAAAATAAAGATAACCATAGATGGAAACAGTAAAGACGTAACGCTTATTAGAAACGAGGTTAATAAGCTTGGCAATAGTATAAATAACGTCGATACCTATGCAAACGCGCTTAAAAGCACTTTAGGTAAATTTGCCGCCGTAGGATTTGCAATAAACGGACTAAGTGATGCTTTTCATAAGAGCGTGGCTTCAGTCGATGCGTTAGCAAACGCAACGGGTAGACTTAAATTAGTTACCAAAAGCAGCGATGAACTAAAAGCCTTAAGTGCGCAAATTTTAAATGTAGCAAATAGTGCGCGCGTAAGCTTTACCGAGACTACCGATTTATATACCCGCTTTGCAAATAATCTTAAAAATAGCACGGTTTCATCTAAACAGATGGTAGAGGTTACCGAAGCGGTAAGCAAATCGCTTATTATAAGCGGCGCGAGCACTCAAAGTGCGAATGCTGCCCTAATCCAGCTATCTCAAGGACTAGCGGCGAACTCTTTACGCGGGCAGGAGCTGGCTTCGGTAATGGAACAAACCCCGCGTCTAGCTCAAGCTATAGCAGACGGAATGGGTATAACCATAGGACAGCTTAGAAAACTTGCCGAGGAAAATAAGCTAACTACGGAGGTAGTATTTAACGCACTATATAAGCAAAAAGAGGTTATAGAAAAAGAATTCGGACAGATGCCTATAACTATCGGTCAGAGTATGACCGTACTAGGCAATAACGTTCAGTCCTTTTTAGGCAGGCTTAACGAGGCTTCGGGTTTTACTAAGGCGATGACCGGCGCAACGCTTGGGCTAGGTGGTGCTTTTAGTATGCTTGGAGATTATACTAAGCAAATTAGCGGCGCTATTAGGCTGTTAATTGAAGGGTTTGTGGCTTATAAATTTGCGACGATAGGTGCAAATTTATATACAACTGTCTTTGCTAAAACGATGAACGGAATGTATATAAACTCATTTATAGCCTCACTCTCGCGTGCTAGCGGCGTAATGGACGTGTTAAAAGTAGGCGCAACGGCAGCCACAGCCGCATTTAGTGCGTTAAGAGGCGTAATGCTAAGGTTTTTACCTACTGCAGGGTTAGCCATAGGCATAGATATAATGATGCAATTAGGCTCACATATTCTAGGTGCTAAAGAGCGTAGCGAGGAGCTTAAAAAATCCCTTGAACTAACCAATGATGAGATTAAAAAACTAACCATAAACGAGCTAAACGCGCATATGGCAAGATTAACGGCGCAGCAAGATAAGCTAAAAGACTCTTTAGATAAAACCAATGATGCGATGCATAGGCTAGAAGAGGAGATTGATAACGAGGAACTAAGAGATCAGGCGTTTGATGGACTAAGTAAAGGGGCTGGAGTATTTGAGGGTAAGTTATCTGCTGTAAGCGAAAAAATTAAGACTATACAAGAACAAATTGACGCTCTATCAAACCCCGATAGTGTAAAAGGTCAGTTTTTACAAGCAAATACCTTTATAGGTAAAATTCTTGACGACAATAAAAATGTAAAGACGAAAATAGATATTGAAGACGCTATTAAAACAGAGATAAATAACCTAACAAAACTTAGCGAGCTAGCGGGCGTAACCTCTGAGAATGAGCGAAACTATCTAAACGCTAAAGAGAAAATTCTTGCCAAGATCATAAAGCTAAACGATGAATATGAGAATTTCGGCAAACAGAAAAGCCAAAAGGGAATAAAAGAATTTAAAGATAATGCTAATGCACTAAAATCAGCCCTAAAAGAGATAGCCGAGATTGATTTTAGCGATGTTGAGATAAAAACTCAGCGCGTATTTGACCGATATAACGAAATGCTTGGTTTGGGCGTAGGTAAAGACAAAGCGGATATTTATTTAAATTCAAGCCTTGCTAAAATATCAAACGAGCAGCTTGAGCTTGCTCTAAAAAGCGAGCAAGAAGAGCAATCACGTTTGCAAGCCCAAACAAAACAAAACCTAGAAACGGTCTTAAATTTAAAAGATCGCGAATATGATTTGCGTAAGCGCGGGGCGGAGCTAATGTATGACGAAGTAGCAAAGGCGCAAGAGCTTGCCTTAATCGAACACGAACGTGCGAACACTCAATACAACCATCTTTTAGCTCAAGGCGAAATCACGCGCGAATATTATAACCGTGCCATGGCTCTTGAAGAGCAGCTTTACCAAAAACAGCTATTTGACGCTAGTTCTTGGGGGCAAGTGATGCAAAGCGGGTTAAATAGCTTAGAAAACGCTATGGGCAACTTTCTTGATTATTCAAGCGATAGATTTTTAAAATTCGGCGATTTAGCAAGCTCGGTTTTAAACGACATCGCAAATCAGATGATGAGGATGATGGTAATTCAGCCTTTTACGAACGCTCTATCTCAGAGTATATCGGGATTTTTTGGAGCTAGCTCGGGCGCGCAAGGTTTGCTAGAAAGCAGCGTTTCAACGGGCGGTATGCTAACTACGGGCGGCTCGGTATATTCTGCAAAAGGCAACGTATTTTCAAGCCCCGATCTGCACCGATACGTAAATTCCGTCGTATCCAAGCCGACTTTTTTCGCATTCGCTAAAGGCGGCGTGCCAAATATCGGCGTAATGGGCGAAAAAAACGGCGGAAGTCCGGAAGCAATAATGCCGCTTACTCGCACAAAAAACGGTGATTTGGGTGTAAGGGTTCAAAGTGAAAACGCTCCAAATAATTTAAAAATAGAGATAATAAACCAAACCAGAGAGGAGGCTACGGTAACCAACGTAAGCTCAAGACAAAACCTAGAGGAGCAAGTAATAAGCATAGTTATAGGGGCTGTTAGAACAAATAAAGGCGGAATGAGAGATATGATAACAGGGGGCGGCAGATGAAATTAAGAGACTTAATAGGCGTTTCGTTTAATGAGCTTGACTGCTTTGCGTTGGTAAGAAAGGCGTATGAGATAGAGCGCGGCGTTATTATTCCGCCGGCTAAATCTAAAGCCGAACGCTCGGGTATGGTATTTAACGAATTTTTAAAAGAAATTTCAAGCAATTGGCGAAGAGTAGAAAAGCAAAAAGGCGTATGCGTAGCTATCCGCTACGACATAAACCACCCTAAAATCGTAACTCACTTCGGATATATGGTCGATGAAAATCATATTCTGCATACTACGAAAGATACGGGCGCAGTGATCGAACGCTTTAAAAATTTAGAGAAATTAGTAGAGGGCTTTTATGAATACGTATCCTAACTTTCCAAAACCAGCCGTAGGTTCAAGCCGCTCCATAATCAATCCTACGCTTAGGAGTCAATCGGAAGCGGGCTATACGACAAGCCGCAAGAAATATACGAGAGCTAAGCGAGAATACAGCCTAGACTACCCGCTTTTAACTATGGAGCAGTTAGCGATACTAGAGAGCTTTTTTAATGAAAACCAAGGGCGGAGCTTTAAATTTACCCACCCGTTAGAGAATGTAGAGAGAATTTGCATATTTGCGATGGATAAATTTTCTATAAGCGATAATTTTTCCAACCATTGCAGCGTAAAAATAGATTTGGTGGAAGTATGAAACTAACTACGATAAAAGATTTAAACGCCTTAACTAGCGATAGCGCGCTATTAGTCGCGCTGGATATTTTTATCCCCGATACTCCTACCGTGCGCGTAGTGAATAATAGTGAGAATATCTCTTTTAGAGGCGATGAATACGTAGCGTTTCCTTTTTTTATAGGGGAGATTCAAACGGCTAAGGGCGAAACCCCGAGCTTTAGTTTGCAAATAGACAATACTTCGCGCGCGATGGAGCGATACGTATTAAAATACGACGAATACCTAAAAACAAACGGAGCCGATAACTCAAGTATAAAAGCCGTTATCTACGTGCTAAATACGAAAGATTTAAGTGAAGCCGTTTTAGAGGAGAATTTTGAGCTTACCAACTTTAGCTCCGATGAAAAATACATAACCTTTAATCTTGGAGCGAGCAGTCTTTTTAATCTAAGCTATCCTCCGAGAAAGATGTATAAAGACTTTTGCACCTTTGCATTTAAAGGCGAGGAGTGCGGGTATAAAGGAGACGCCGTAAAATGCGATAAAAGCTTAAGCGATTGCAGGGCTAAAGGAAATTCCGTTAGGTTCGGCGGATTTTTAGGAATTCAGGGCGGTTATAAAAAATGAGTAAGGTAATCACTTATAATAACGTTTTCGCCCCGCTTGATAGAACCATACTTACGCACGGAAATTATAAGAATATCGATGAAATTTTAAAAGAGTTGAAGTATGACGATGAAATTTACGAGCTGGTAATTTCAAAAAATAGCGTAATACAAGACGGCTTT
Source organism: Campylobacter sp. RM9328 (assembly GCF_012978615.1). Taxonomy (NCBI): domain Bacteria; kingdom Pseudomonadati; phylum Campylobacterota; class Epsilonproteobacteria; order Campylobacterales; family Campylobacteraceae; genus Campylobacter; species Campylobacter sp. RM9328. The sequence continues at coordinate 34,514 of NZ_LIWF01000009.1, forward strand.
TTTGAAGTGCAAGACGGCGACATAGTAAATATCGCTATCGTGCCAAAAGGCGGAGGCGGAGGCGGCAAAAAGATACTCGGCGCGGTGGCTATGGTAGCCTTGGCGGTAGTAGGCGCTGGCGTGGGTGCGGCTTACGGGTCTTCGGTCGGTAGCGCATTATTCGGCGGTATGGGACTAGCCGTCGAGACTACGACGGCATTAGGAACCGCGCTTATTGCCGGCGGCATAGCGTTAGCCGGCGGACTGCTATTAAACGCCGTTATGCCGAGAGCAAACAATACGCTTGATTTTAATAAGATGGATTTTAAAAACAGCCAAACTTACGGCTGGCAAAAGGCTACCAATCAAGCTATGCAAAGTCAAGCTATACCTAAGGTATTCGGCACGCATAAGATCACACCGCCTTTAATAGCCTCTTATATCGAAGCCATAGACGATAAGCAGTATTTTAACGCTCTTTATGCATTAAACGACGGCGAGATAAAGGGCGTAAGCGATATTAAGATAAACAATGAGCCGATAGAACACTATAAGAGCGTAAGCTATGAAGTAAGCTATGGGAAAGCCTCTCAAGAGCTAATAAAACACTTTAACGATACGCATTACGATAAGCCGGTAAATAAAAAACTACCCGCCGACTTAAGCTATGTAGTAAGCCAAACCGACGGCAACGCGGTAACCGCGCTAAGCGTAACATTAGCAATGCCTCGCGGGCTTTGGTATGCGAACGATAGCGGTGGTATGAGCCAATACTCCATAGACGTAACGATAGAGTATTCAAACGATAATCAAAACTGGCGAGCTTTGGGCGGCAGGTGGATAAAGAATACTTTGCCGTTCGATTTTAAAAAGTATGTTTATTATGACGGCGAAAGCGGACACTATGAATTTTATAAAGACGGCGTAAGCGAGTGGGATTATGATGAGGGCGCTTTACTCAAAAAAGTCTATGCCAGATATGGTATAGACCCGGAAACTCCAGTATATGAGCCGTCTAACATAATAAGCGCAGCCGATACCGCCGCTATAAGAAAGACGTTTAAAGTAGATAATTTAACCCCTGATAAATATTATGTAAGGGCGAAATTTAACCAAGCTCCGGCAACCTCTAGCCGCTATGGCTCGGATTGTTATCTTGAGTATGTTACGGAAACGATAAGCGATGATTTTATCTATCCAAAGACTGCGCTTTTAGCTATTCGCGCTCTTGCTACCGATCAGCTAAACGGAAACGCTCCTACTATAACCGCCGTCGTATCCGCAAATAGCGATAATCCAGCCGAAGTTTGCAGACAAATCTTAAAAGATAGCGGAGTCGATAACTCTAGGATAATGCCCGGCTTTGACGAGTGGGCTAGCTGGTGCGATGAAAAAGGCTATAAATGCAATATCGTATTTGATAGCGAATTAAGCGTCCGAAAAGCCCTCGATACGGTTTCGCTTTTAGGTCGCGCCAGCGTAATTCAAGCCGGAAGCAAATTTGACGTAATAATGGAAAAAGCGGAGCTCGTGCCGATTCAAAGCTTTATGTTCGGTATGGGAAATATCCTAAGCGGAACGTTTAAACAGACCTTTTTACCGCTTGTAGATAGAGCGAATTTTATCGAAATAACTTACTATGATAAAAATAAAGAGTATGAGCCAAGCGTAATATCAGTCTCAAACTCTCCGCTTGAAAACAATCGCGTCTTAAATAAAACCAGCGTAACTTTAGTAGGCTGCACCGATGAGGCGCAAGCTAGGAGCTACGGACGCTTTATGCTAAATTGCAACCGATACCTAACGCAGACGGTGGAGTTTGAGGCGCATATAGATAGTTTAGTATGCAGATACGGCGATATTGTAAAAGTTAGCCACGATATACCCCAATACGGCTTTAGCGGCAGGCTTTTAGAAGATAGCGAGGATAATATTATCACGCTTGATAGGGACATAGAGATTAAAGACTTTACAAGCTATGCGATCCAAATTAAAAACGATACGAACGAAATAAGGGAGTATCTAATTTATGAATTCTTGTCACCAAACAAAGTAAGAGCGGATTTAAACGGAGCCGAATATAAAAAATACGATATTTATTCGATCGGCGAGATCAATAAGGTAAGCAAATTATACCGCATTATAAAAATTTCAACCGGCGGAGAATTCACACGCCATATAACGGCTATTGAATATAACGAGGATGTCTATAATGATAAAGAGTTTATAAGTCAAGCTGATTCTTCGAATTTAGGGCTAAGTAACCTACGCATAAGCGAAAGCTTAAAATTTGGCGCGGATAAAAGCCTTGAAACCTACGTGAATTTGTCTTGGCGGGGCAATGCGCTAAGCTATACGGTAATTTATGAAGCGCAAGGCGTAGAGCGCAAGACAGTAAAAACATTTAATAGCTCTTTGGAATTTAAAGCCGCCCAAGGCGTAACTTACGATATAACGATTATAGACGCTTACGGGGATAGAATTGAGAGCGAATATAAGGTTTTAGGCAAGCTTTATCCGCCTGAATCGGTAATAAATTTAACCGCAACGGAAACGACGCAAGATTGGATTTTAAGCTGGGATTATGAACCGCCGATTGATTTTAAGGAATTTCAAGTTTTTAAAGCCGGCGCGCTTTTGGGCTCTACTCAAGCGGTAAGTTTTACTACGCCGATAACGGATAACGACGCATTTTATGAAATTTATGCCGTAGATACTAGCGGCGTAAAAAGCAAGCCTGCCACGCTAAGGGCGCAAACGGCGGCTTTGCCTAATGTTACGGGCGTGAATACGTATTATAAAAACGATGAGCTTTACGCCGCTTGGCAAGCGGCGCAATATCTAAATAGGGCGATCGCGTATGAGATAAGACGCGGGAGCGATTGGGCCAATAGCAGACTAATAACTAGCGTAAGCGAGCCTACCGCACCGATTTTTACAAGCGGCGAATTTTTGATAAAAGCCAAATTTACGACTATCGGCGGCGCAGTTATAGAGAGTTTAGAGCCGACTAGAGTGATAATAGACGAAGCCGAGAGGCTGGATAAAAATGTAGTGTTTTATAGTAAGGAGCACCCTGATTTTATAGGCGAGAAAGAAGACACGGTAAGCTTTGATGGGATTTTAAGTCTAAATTCCGCCGGACTATTCGACAACGTTTTAAGCGTAGATGATTTAGCCCGCTTCGACGCTCCGTTCGGGTTTATGAAAAACGGATTTTACGATAGCGGGGAGGTTTGCGCTTTAGGCGCGCCGGCTAGTTGTCGCATAGTCTCGGATTTGGAATTTAGCGGCGTAAATATCGCTGATAACTTCGACCTAATTCCAAACGTAGATGAATTAATAATTTTCGACGGTTTTAAAAGTGAAAATATCGACGTAAGCGAGTTTATATCTCTTAGTATGGACGGAGAAAACTACGGCGAGTTTAAGCCGTTTATTAACGGGGCGTCGTATCTGGCGCAAGCTTTTAAAATGCGGCTGGAACTAAAAACAAAAGATAAATTCAGCTCGCCTATAATAAAAAAATGGAGTTATAAAATAGACGTGCCCGATATTTATGAAAGTGGCTCTGCGAGTTCTAGCGACGGCGAAGCGGTAAGCGTTTCTTATAAGGCGAATTTCAACGCTGCCCCAAAAGTGCAGATAACCATACTAAACGCTAATTCGGGAGATGACGCGGTGCTAAAAAATGAGAGTAAGGACGGGTTTGAGATCGAGATAATTAACGGCGGTGCGCGAGTAGCGCGAGAATTTAATTACTTTGTGAAAGGATATTAAAAAATGAGAGGTCAAAAATGGATAAGATAAAAAACGGAACCGGGCTAGAGGTAAGAAACCAGATAAATACCGAGTTAGAAAGGCTAGGTGCGGCTTTAACGGCGGTTGCAGGGAAAGCCGACACGATAGAAAACGCCCTAAATACTAAGCTAAACGCCGAGGATACGGCTGCCGATAGCCAGAGACTTGGCAACATAGAAGCTAGTAAATACGCCTTAAAGAGCGATATATCAGACGGGCTAAAAATCGGCTCATATCTGCTGTGGAGCTCTGAAAGCACTACTCCGGCTGGGTTTTTGGTGTGTGATGGCAGAAGCCTTAAAAAGAGTGAATACGCAGAGCTATTTGCAGTAATAGGCTACACATACGGTGGCAGTGGTGATAACTTTAATATCCCCACATTCAACGATGGTAGATTTATGCGTTCCCTTGGCGGGAATGCTTTGCCTTTGGGAGAGTTGCAAGAGCAAGAAGTGCAGGCACATACACATACAATACCACATCTGACAAGGACAGTATACTTAGGGGGCGGTTCAACACAGGCAACTATAATAGGAAACCATAGCTATACATATGAAATATTTGCTAATAGTGGCGCAGAAACACGGCCAATAAACTCATCAGTCGTAATCCTTATCAAAGCCAAAGACGTAAAAGAAGCCACGCAATCAGAGATAGACGACACACCATACGCAACAGAAGCAAAGGCTGGTATCGTAAAACTCAAAAATTCAATCAACGGTAACGCAGAAGATAGCGCAGTGACTGAAAAGGCGATAAAAGACTTTATAGATAACGGTTTTTTAAATTTAAAGAGCGACAACGGCTATACGAAACTACCAAATGGGTTCATCATGCAATGGGGCATAATATCAACAGATTTTCGTATAGCGTCAAACGATATTATATTCCCCATAGCATTTCCTAACGCTTGTTTTGGTGGGTGGTGGTCTACAAACAAAAATCACGGAGCTTCAGAGGGAACATCGTTGCTAAAAGAATTTGCAAATTCAGGGATGGTTTTTGAAAGCTGGTTGGGAGCTTCAGCACATGTCAGGTGGTTTGCCATAGGGCATTAAAAAGGAGGAAAAATGAAATATACGCACTATAACAAAGAGACAAAACAAATACTGGGTTACTACGACGACGAAATTCACGAAAGCATACCTGAGCCGAATTTTCAAATTTCAGATGAAATCTGGCAAGAGGCTATCGATAAAAACGCAAACAAAGTAGATGCGAAAACAAAAACTCTATTTTTCGAAGCTAAAGAGCCTACGCTCGAAGAGCTTAAGAGCCTAAAGCTAACCGAGCTTGAGCTTTGGTTCGAAGCTATGAAGAACAAATCAAAAATAGAGCTAAAAGGCTTTGGAATAATAGACGGAGGCTATAAATACCTACTAAACGCCTCTGCGATGGTAGAAAACTATGAACTTTTGCCTCAAAAAGTATTTAGAATGTGGGACGATAGTTTTAAACCTATCGACCTAAACGGACTTAAGGCTATTAAAAGAGCTATTGAATTAGCGGGCATAAAACTTCACTCTATAAAATGGGAGTATGAAGCAAGAATAGCAAGTGCAAACGATAAAGACGAGCTTGAGGCGATAGTCTTTTACGACGTTATAGAAATTGATTTAGGAGCAAGCAATGAATGAGATTAAAAGACCGATACTTAAACCCTTTTCAAAAGACCGATTTGAGTTAGTCGAGTCATACGAGTACGGCAATATCGTAGTTCCAGCAGCATACAAGACAAACGGCGCAAACGTGCCGCGTATATTATGGAGCATATTTCCGCCGAACTCGCCAGAGTATCTCTCGGCGATAGTCATTCACGACTGGCTTTGCGATGAAGCTGAACTCATCTTTGAACTGGGCTCTAAAGAGCAAGCAAAGAGGCTTTTTAAAACAGCCGACGAAACCCTGCGTGAGATGATGACGGCACTCGGCGTTGCAAAGTGGAAAGTATGGTGCTTTTACTTAGCATGCCGTGCGTGGCATAAATTTAAATACGGAGTGTGAAAGATGATTAAATTTTTAATAGGCAATAAATTACGGCTAGCTTTAGTAGCAGGACTACTTAGTATATTTATAGGGCAGATTATCAAGATAGCCTCTCTTAATAACGACATATCGACCTTAAAAAAAGACAAAACAACGCTAGAGATAAAAATAGAAGAACAAAAGAACAAAATTATAGCCGAAAAAACAAAGATAGCGTTAATAGCGTCAAATTTAAGCGAATGTAACGTAAAAATAAATTTACAAAATGAAAGAATTAAAAGCGTATCGCTAGATAACGAAGCTCTAAAAAAGCAGATAAAAAAAGCCAAAGCAAGTGCTAAGGCAAGGTATGAAAATCTAAAACCGCCAGATACTAATGCTAGCTGCGAAGAGAAGCTAAATTTAGCCCTAGGCGTAATAAAAAGGCTAGGAAAAAGGGAGTGATTATGAAAACGATACAAACACTAATGGGGCTTAAAGGCATAGATCACTATATGTTTAGAAAGATAGTATTTATTATCCTGCTATCTACAATAGTACTACTAAGCGGAGGGTGTGCGAGCAAGCCTGAAATGCTTGTCAGGACAGAATATCAAGATGTGGCTATGCCCGTAAAGTGTGAGGTAACTCTTCCGCAAAACGTAGAATTTAAAGAGACCGATCCGCAAACTTGGATAGATATAGGCAGATACCATATCGAGGTAGAGCTGCTGCTTAAGGCTTGTGTGGGAGAGACTAGATGACTAGCGACATCTTAAAAGAAGTCGGCATATATCTATGGGTTTTTGCAGTAGGACTAATAGGCGGGCTTTTAAATATAGGCGCAAATCCAAACAAAACCACCGGGCATAAGGCCATAAATTTTACGGTAGGAGTTATTAGCTCGATATTTATCGGTTGGGTTAGCTTTGAGGTAATTCGTTTTATATATAAAGACTCACAGGTGGCTCTAGCTGGTGCAGGGTTTTTTGCGTGGAAAGGCACGGACTGGGTAAATGCGCTAACCGATAAAATAATATACCGCAGACTTAAAAAGGGAGACGGCGACTATGACGATATACCGCCTATGCCGAGAAATATGAAAGATGAGGAGTAAAAATGCCGAATTTTAATGAAGCTTTAGAAATTTTATACACATTAGAGTTTAGTAACCCGTCTAATGCTTTGCATAAAAACCCTACGGAGGAGGCATATACCTTTATGGGGATTTACGAAAAAGCGCACCCTAGCTGGGGCGGCTGGGTTATGGTGCATGAGATGATAAGAATAAAGGGCAAAGACTTAAAAGCCGCCTCCAAAATCCTTATGCAAAATGAGTTCTTGTTAGACTTGGTCGCTAAATTTTACAAAGAGCGCTTCTGGGATAGAATGCGCCTTGATGAAATAGAGAGCCAGCTCAAAGCGAACGAGATATTCATTTTTGGGGTGAATGTCGGATGCAGGGTAGCTATAAAAACGGCTCAAAGAGTTGCGGGCGTGATAAATGACGGGTATATGGGAGAGCAAAGTATAGCGGCTATAAATAGAATAGATGAAGCGGTGTTTGACAGAGCGTATGATGATTTAGAGTTAGCCTATTACGATAGACCGATTGAAAGAAATCCAAGTTTTAGGATATACGCTAGAGGGTGGAGAAAAAGGGCTTTAGCGGTGTAATTTTTACGAATAGGGCGTCCCCTATCCGTAAAAATACAAAGTAGCGAGATAATATTACTTAAATTTCTTACAAAGTAGCAAAAATATTTAAATTTGTAAGGAGTTTGCAAAATGCAAAAAACCAAACTAAAAGCCCCATTTTCCGGCTCACAAGGTTCGCCTAGAACTACATACTTGCGTGCTCCGTTTGGCTGGGTAGGCGGGAAATCGCTCCTAGCCAAACATATCATTCCTCTTATGCCGCCCCATGCAAGATACGTAGAGGTGTTCGGCGGAGCGTTATCGGTCTTTTATCAAAAAGAGCCGTCAAAGGTCGAGATCGTAAATGATATAAATAGCGATCTTATCAATCTGCACCGCATTATTCGCACTCGTCCGCAGAGCTTATCGATGACTGTTAATTCGCTTTTTAGAAGTAGAGAGCTGTTTTATTCTATCAAAGATGGTAGGCTCAAGCCAAGAAACAACATAGAGGCGGCGGCGTTTTATTTTTATCTGCTTGCTACCAGCTTTGGAAGCAAAGGCGATAATTTCGCCATGACGAAAAGCAGGACGCATAAGAATATTTATAGGGATTTTTATATCTATTCAAAAAGGCTCAAACAAGCCCTAATAGAAAATTTAAGCTATAAAAGGCTTATTAGGGAATACGATAGCGATGAAACGCTCTTTTACGTCGATCCGCCTTACGTAGGCACCGAAAACTATTATAAGATGATAAACGGCTTTACCATGATCGATCACGAGAATTTAGCCGTCATCTTAAAAGGTATCAAGGGTAAATTTATGCTTTCATATAATGATTGTGAAGTAGTAAGAGATCTATACAAAGGCTTTAAATTTAAAGAACTTGCCGTAAATTATAGTCTAAACGGAAAGGCTAGAGAGAAAGGAAGCGAGCTTTTAATAATGAATTTTTAAGCTAGGCGGTTAATTCCGCCTTATTACAAAATAAAATAAATTTACGTTCTTAAAGATATTTTGATAAATTTTATTATATTTTATAATCAAAGGAGCCAACAATGGATATGAATGAAATTACTGAAAGACTAAAGGATATACTGGCAACGGAAGGCAAAAAGAACATAAAAGATGCTGATGTGGCAAGAGAGCTTGGCATTAGCCCAAACGCTTACGCTCAAATGAAATTTAGAAACTCCATTCCATATAAAGAGATAATGGACTTTCTTTCAAAGCGCAACATTTCAATAAATTTATTCTTTTATAATCAAGAAAATAAAAACTTAGAAGCATCGGAAAAAAGATATAAGACATTAAGACTGTTTAACGTAAGAGCTAGTCTTGGCGGCGGCGGATATAACGATGATGAAGAGTTTGATGAAGTGGTAATAGATAAAAAGATATTGCAGAAATTTGAGCACGGATGCGGTCCGATGTATGATCTTGATATTATAAGCGCAATAGGCGACAGTATGGAGCCTCATATTATGGAAGATGATTTGTGTATGATAGCTAGGGGTTATCCGTATAAAGATGGGGACGTGTATGCGGTTAATACTCCAGACGGATTAGTAATCAAAGAGTGCTATAAGCAAGCTGATGAGCTTATGCTGGTATCCTATAATCCACTATATACGCCTATTAGGTTTCGTCAATGCGAGTGTCAGATAGTAGGTAAATTTATAGGACTGATGAGATGTTATACTGATTAAATAGATGGTTAAAATGTGGTTATAGATTTCTTTAATCTCACTGAAATGAGAATTTATTCTTTAAATTTTTCTCATTTTAATGAGATTTAAATTCTCATTTCATTTGGAGGTTTATACTTTGGTTGGCAGGTGTTTGATGCTAAATTTCCTGAGCAGGTCGAGTTTATGGGTGTATCTCATGGTAGTGTAAATCACTGCGTGGCACCGGAGGACAATCCAAAACTCCCACCTGACTGCCAATGGGCGATAGGTAAAACATCGTATATATCGGTAAAAGATCTTGAAGAGATGCCTGGTGTCTTTAAGGCAAACAGCATAGAAGAGCTTGCCGGCATGCTTTATCCTGATAACAAAAAGGCACAAACGCAGTTTCTAGCGACCATAAAACGCTACAACGAGCTATGCGATAAGGGTCATGATGATGACTTTGGCAAGACTGCTAAAAGGATGTTTCCTGTCCGCCACGCTCCGTTTTATGCTGGCAAGATGAATGTTGGCGCGAGCCTAGTTGTTATGGGCGGCTTTACTGTTGAGCCAAATACTGCAAATGTGCTAGATACTGACTATAACGAAATTTCAGGGCTTTATGCTTGCGGTAATGTCATGGGCGGACGCTTTTTGGGCGATTATCCGGTAGTCTTAGCTGGTACTAGTCATGCGACATGTCTATGCTACGGACGCCTAGCAGGCTATCAGGCTGCGGCAAACGCAAAAGGAGAAAGAGCATGAGCAAGAGAAGAAAATATACGTTAATAGGATTATTGATAGCTGTTATCGTGGGCTTTGTAGCTTTTCATCAAGTACAAGCAGCTAGCCACAAAGCTGAGTTTTGCATCTTGTGTCACAACATGCAGCCTGAGTACGACTCTTTTGTAAAGGGAAATATGCTAGCTAAAAAGCATAATGATGCAAATGTAACATGCCATGACTGTCACGTTCCAACTATACCCGAGCAGCTAAACGAGGTCAGGATGTATCTAACCGGCGACTTTGAGATGCCTGCAAAGCAAAGAGGCTTTAAAAACGAGCAGTGCACCGAGTGTCATAAGGTGGATGATATCAGGAAAAAGACTGCACATTATGGTCTTTCTAACCCACACGATGGAGTTCATAATAAAGACAATGAGATGCTAGAGTGTCAGTCGTGTCACGCTGTGCATCATCCACAAAAGCTAAATACTTGTATGTCTTGTCACCCGATAGACTGGAAAGTGGATAGTAGCTGGAGAATGTTTTTGCCTAACGAAAAATAATCTCTAATCCGCCTCACTTGGGGGCGGACTTTCTATTTTGCTAAACTCATAGCTTTTGAAAGAACTCTTATTAATTTTAGCAAAAGTAATAGAGTTCTTTTGTGTTATTGCTATTATTAAGCCTAAAATCGCATTCATTAATACAAAACAATAAATTCCATTGCTTTATTTAAAAAACAAGAAAAGTTCAAAATGGCTTGGAATACCGATTTTATAGTGTTTCGATGTTCCTATCTCCCGGCCACTTGCTTCAATACAACAAACAGCATAATACTATAATTACTTCCTTGCAACAAAAAACACACCATTTTATATATTTAGCTAACATTTTGGTTAAATTACCATAACTTAAAAGATAAGTATTTAAGTAATTGTCTCAACTGTCATGCGTTTTTGTGTGCAGCTCATGTTTTAGCTACAGCTCTCCGGGATTTATTTGTCATTCTTTGTCTTTATGTCACATTTATCACCCACTAGCCACCATAACAGTCATGCAACTTTATTAAGATACAAAAGAGCGGGCACAACTAACTATTAATAACTTTTTTATGCTCATCTTACACAATAAGGCAAATTAAGGCTTCGTAAAATAATTAAAGCCATTAACTCGACTCGCCACTAACAATATCGGTCCTATTTTCTCTTCAAGTTTTACCATCTCACTCTCAAGATCTACTAGTGTAGCTTTTGCATTAGTGATCTTTTTAGCCAAGGCTTCATATCTATCAAGCATAGCTTTGAGTTGTTTTACGTCTTGCATTTTCTTTCTCCTTTACGTTTAAAACAAATTCCAACCTTACCTACCTTCATTCATTTCAATTCAAAAGCCAACGGCTTAAATTTTAACTACGCTCTTTTTATTTACTTAAGCAGTATTTAATCGTTTCAAAAGCCAACGGCTTAAATTTTAACTTTTAACTGGCTTTAGCCCACGCCCCTTAGCGGTGTTTCAAAAGCCAACGACTTAAATTTTAACGCAAAACGGCGTGATGAGCGATGAAGCTCTAGCGGCGAGTTTCAAAAGCCAACGGCTTAAATTTTAACTCGGACATTTTAAACTCCCAGTACCAAAGGACGTCATGTTTCAAAAGCCAACGGCTTAAATTTTAACTTGATTTAAATAGTAGATTATGGGTTATTTCAAATGAGTTTCAAAAGCCAACGGCTTAAATTTTAACAATTAGAGTAGAAATATTTTTGTTTTGAATTTGCTGTTTCAAAAGCCAACGGCTTAAATTTTAACCAGTTTGCGTCGTTGTTTTTTGCGACTACTTTTAAAGTTTCAAAAGCCAACGGCTTAAATTTTAACACACCTTTTTTAAATTTATTTAAAAGACCCTTTGGTTTCAAAAGCCAACGGCTTAAATTTTAACTTTCTCTCCTGCTAGTTTCATCACTCTTTTTATAAAGTTTCAAAAGCCAACGGCTTAAATTTTAACTCGATTACTAACATTAGCGCACCGACGGCTAAAAGTTTCAAAAGCCAACGGCTTAAATTTTAACTGAAACGCCAAGAACATTTGCAAGCATACCGACCTGTTTCAAAAGCCAACGGCTTAAATTTTAACTCTTATGCACTAGCAGTAGATATTATTGATACAACCAGTTTCAAAAGCCAACGGCTTAAATTTTAACCAAGTTTTTTCATAGTTTGTTTTACCAACAAAAAGTGTTTCAAAAGCCAACGGCTTAAATTTTAACTCACGATCGGCGAGGCATTTTTGCCAACACTAAATTGTTTCAAAAGCCAACGGCTTAAATTTTAATGTAAGGTCTTCAAACATCTCATCGATACCAAGTTTGTTTCAAAAGCCAACGGCTTAAATTTTAACCACGGGCTGGAGCTTTGCGGATTTTATCCGTTTTGGTTTCAAAAGCCAACGGCTTAAATTTTAACACAAACAGAACCCGATCGCCTAGCGCGAATGCTCGGGCGTTTCAAAAGCCAACGGCTTAAATTTTAACAGCGGAGTAGAAGCTAGCCGCATAAGCTCAAGCTTGTTTCAAAAGCCAACGGCTTAAATTTTAACGGTTGCCCATAACCTCTAGTCTTTTGTCTGTCTTTTGTTTCAAAAGCCAACGGCTTAAATTTTAACGCAAGATACAAATAGCCAGTGGAAAGTTAGCACAATGTTTCAAAAGCCAACGGCTTAAATTTTAACGGTCAAGCAACGGCTCAAATCAATGAATTTACCATGTTTCAAAAGCCAACGGCTTAAATTTTAACCCCTTTATTAGATATTCACTTACAGGGTCGAATTGTTTCAAAAGCCAACGGCTTAAATTTTAACTTAGAGGGGTCATATACAGGTTTAGCAGGAAGAGGTTTCAAAAGCCAACGGCTTAAATTTTAACTTAATAGGCATAGCGATTTCTTTATATTGTGTTAGTTTCAAAAGCCAACGGCTTAAATTTTAACATGCGGTTTTGTTCCAAAATATACAAATTTAGCAGTTTCAAAAGCCAACGGCTTAAATTTTAACGTATCTCCCAAATCCAAGATAATCTACTACGTCAGTTTCAAAAGCCAACGGCTTAAATTTTAACTCGACGGCGGTGAGATAAAGACGTTTTCCGACGGGTTTCAAAAGCCAACGGCTTAAATTTTAACTAGGCTGTTTTAATATCGACTTTGAAACAATATTTGTTTCAAAAGCCAACGGCTTAAATTTTAACATAGTCTGACTTTGCTAAGCTTCTGCCATCACATACGTTTCAAAAGCCAACGGCTTAAATTTTAACACAAGATGGCTTGGTTTGTGTTGTTGATATTGGATAGTTTCAAAAGCCAACGGCTTAAATTTTAACTCTTTTGAATTTAAATTCTTTTTGACATTGTGAATGTTTCAAAAGCCAACGGCTTAAATTTTAACGCAACATACACAGCTTCTGAAAAAGACTCCGAAAAGTTTCAAAAGCCAACGGCTTAAATTTTAACCAAGAGTTGAAGTGATAACACGATTATGTTAGAATTGTTTCAAAAGCCAACGGCTTAAATTTTAACCAGTATTTTGAATGACCCTACGGCACAAATAGCAAAGTTTCAAAAGCCAACGGCTTAAATTTTAACCAGATTTTGCCAAGACAAAAGATTTTCAGAAGAAAAGTTTCAAAAGCCAACGGCTTAAATTTTAACAGAACGTGAGATTCCGCCACTAGACTTCGTAACAAGTTTCAAAAGCCAACGGCTTAAATTTTAACGCCACTTAAGCGCTTACAGTGTTCGTAAACTATCTGTTTCAAAAGCCAACGGCTTAAATTTTAACTTGACTTTTAGTCCGCCTACCTCTAAATGAGTTTGAAGTTTCAAAAGCCAACGGCTTAAATTTTAACGTCAAGAGTGCAAGCAACAGTTATTTCTAATGGAAAGTTTCAAAAGCCAACGGCTTAAATTTTAACCTTCGCCTATGTGTTCGTATCTACCAAATCCAAGAGTTTCAAAAGCCAACGGCTTAAATTTTAACTGTAACCTCGGCTAGATGGCTTGCGATAGGATATGTTTCAAAAGCCAACGGCTTAAATTTTAACTTTGGTTTGACGACGAGCAGGACGACACTAAAATGTTTCAAAAGCCAACGGCTTAAATTTTAACTATTTCGGCTAACAGCTTCTACCCGGATATTGAATGTTTCAAAAGCCAACGGCTTAAATTTTAACCTAAACAAAAACGAAGTTTTCAAGTTTTCTCCTTTGTTTCAAAAGCCAACGGCTTAAATTTTAACCAATCAAAAAGTTGTTTTTATGCCACCAAAGGTAGGTTTCAAAAGCCAACGGCTTAAATTTTAACTAAAGTTAATTGTATAATTTCCTACTCCATTATCTGGTTTCAAAAGCCAACGGCTTAAATTTTAACTTAGTATGGTTATCTGCACTTTTGGGGCAGCGTGTTTCAAAAGCCAACGGCTTAAATTTTAACTAAATCAAGGTAGATTTTGGATATACAGTATCCAAGGTTTCAAAAGCCAACGGCTTAAATTTTAACAAGATGACGGCGCGGCCAAGCGTGCGTTTAGTCGCTTGTTTCAAAAGCCAACGGCTTAAATTTTAACATAGTAGCATGAAAAACGAAGCGAGGAGCAAATTGTTTCAAAAGCCAACGGCTTAAATTTTAACAATGACCTTGTGTCAGTCACAATACAGTGTGGCGAGTTTCAAAAGCCAACGGCTTAAATTTTAACAAATTTAACGCGGGCGATAATACGGTGCAAGTCGAGCGTTTCAAAAGCCAACGGCTTAAATTTTAACAGCAAAACTAGTAGTAAAACAGATGGAAAAAAACGGTTTCAAAAGCCAACGGCTTAAATTTTAACAGCACCAAAACACACATTTTAGGGCTGTTTGCAAGATAAAGTCTATATCTATTTACCTTATAAAAGGCTAAATTTTACTCACATCAAACAGCCAAGTGCCCAAAATATCGGGTCATCATAAAGCTTAAAACAAGCTTTATCTCCATACAAACCCCTCATAAGGTGCGTCCTCACAAATACACTTTTTAAGTCTATTGGCTTCTCGGCGGATCACCTGCCTCCACGTGAGCTTTTGCCCCGCTATTTCTACTTGCTCGGTGAGCTTGCCGATTATCTTTATCTCGATCTTTTGCACGGCTTCGTTGCTAAATTTGATCCGTCCGGCGTTCGTCTCAAAGTCCTTTGCCGTGATCTCACGACGATTTAGTATTGTAAAGATCAGCGTATCGCCCAAAATCGGCTTAAAAATCTCAGCAATATCAAGATGCAAGCTAAGCGCACGGTAGTTTGGCTCGTGTAAAAAGCCGATCCTTGGATCTAGCTCGGTCTTATAAATCTCACTTAGACAGACATTATAAATGCGTGTATTTATGTAGCTTATGAAGCTGTTTATCTTGTCTGCGGGCGGGCGCTTGGAACGCACTGTAAATTTAAAGCTCTTTTGATCGGTGATTATCTCGTTCCATTTTTCGTAATATAGCTTTTGAAAAGCACCTTCGGCTGCCATTATCTGCGCTATCGTTGTTGCTCCCTCAAGTGCTGCGATATGCGGACTTATGTCAAAGCTCACACCGTGTTTTTTACAGTTCATCGCATCGTTTAGGATATGTGCCCTAGTTATCTCACGTGCGATATATAGGCGCTTTACGCTATCGTCAAAGGCACGAAGCTGCTGCAAGAGCACAAAACCGCTTTTATTTACGGAGTTTGACGTGTTTGGGAAAAAGTTACCACGAAAGCTGCCGTAAGGGCTAAAAAAGTGCAAAAGCACGTTATTGTCAGCCAAAAACGCAAGCGTATAGCTGTCTATCTCAACTCTGGCTAACATATAGACCTCATCAATGGCGTTAATAGGCAAAATTTTAGTCGCACATACGCTCAAATCCTCGTCAAATTTATCAAAATACAGGTTGTTATCCTGCCGCCTAAGTCGCCCGGGGCTAAGTATAAAGTGTGTTCTGTCGTTCTTTTGCATTTGTCCGCCTTAGCTAAATAGTGAGCCGTTTTTGTCCTGTCCGATGACTAGGCGCTCGGAGTATTTGAGCGAGTTAAACGTGTAAATCACGATGGAGTCAAGCTCCTTGTCGCACTCCTTTTGAAGTGTCGCCGTGAGCCTTTTAAAGTCACTTTGTCTTATCTCGCCCTCAAAGACCGAAAACTGCACGCGCGGCAGATACTTCTCCACCGCTTTTCTTATGCGGTTTGCATTATTTTTCTCCTTTTGCTCGGCTCCTGCAATATCATAAAAAAGTATCACATACATCTTGCCCCTTATATACAATAGTTTCTATAAGCACAGTTGTCGCATATCTTTTTGTGCTCAAATTTAGGCGGCGTGGGCGTGTTTACGAGCTCCTCTATCTCGCCTAGTATTTGCTCTAAAATGGCAAAATTCTCATCGCTATCCTCCACGAGCACTACTTTTTTACCGCTTATTATCTTGCCTTTTACCTCTTTTAAATTTAAACCTGTTTTTAAAAGATAGATATAAAAAAGTAGCTGCATTTTAGCGGCATATTCGTTTTTTAGGCTCTTTTTGTATTCGGTTACGACGTAGTGTCCGCGCTCTTTTGAAAGCTTGTCAAATTTCAAATTTGCAAAGGCAAACTCTTGTAAATTTTGCTCTTTTATATCCGCCATCGCCTTGCCAAATGCGACGTTTTCATCCTCTTGATCAGCGTGGATATGATGGGCGTATAGCCACGCTTCACGCTTGCAAGTGGCGTAGTAGTTCACAAGCGTTCCGGTGATCTGCTCTTTGTTAAACATTAGGAAAAAGCCTCGTTTAATGCGCCAAAGTTCACATCTTTTTTAAGACCAAAAGATTCATTATACATAGTATCGCCAAAAGGTAGATAATAGACATCTTTAAGCCCTAAAATAGGTTTCAATATTAAATTTTGACTATCTTTAATAGACACATTTACACCAAATTTTGAAATTTTCTTTATCGTATTTTTTAGCATATCTTTGGCTTTGAATTTATCCATATTTTCATTTTGTCTGATAGCTAAAATTTCACTCTCAAACTCCTTTATAAAGCTAGTCTTAGGCTCTATAACCACAAGCACTTTATACTCATCGTTCATTACCTCATCTATCGCTTTATTTATGTCAAAAAATGCCAGCTCTTTCATCTCTTTGTGTAACAAATAGCCCTCAAGGTGTGTGCTAATATCCGCAAAAAATTGATTTATAATCTCTAAAATTTCCTCTTCTTCAATACACTTTTGCAAAAGAGTTTTTTGCAAGATATTATCACTTATAAGTTTCACATCGCCGTAAATCGGGTCTGAGTACCCACAAATATCCTCAAACACATAAAGTGTGCCTTGAGTGCCAAAATTTCTGTTTATCCGTCCTGCGGTTTGCACGATAGAGCTTATCGGCGAGATCTCTCTAAACCCAACATCAAAGTCAAGATCAACACCAGCTTCTATCGACTGCGTAGAGATCAAAAGCACGGGTTTTTCGCCCGCGGTTTTATTTAAATTTATAGCCTCTTTGACGCTTTTTATCGTATCTTGTTTGTGCTTATCGTGCATATATCCGTTGAGGCAAAAACAGCAAAAACCGTCTCTAAACCTTAAAAACAGCTCCTGAGCTTTACGTATAGTATTTACAACTACGAGCGTGTTTTTCTCACTTGCGCTTTGGCTGATTTGCTCTATCAAATTCTCTTCATTTTGCTCTATATCAAGCCACTTTAACACATATCTATTTTGGTTTTTAAAATACTTTAAATTTGAAATTTCTCTAAAATTTTCACTATGCATGATAGGCATAGTCGCCGACATAAATATAAAAACGGTGTCAAATTTCTCAGATATTATCTCGCAAAGCTTGATAAAATCAGCTCTAAATTTATAAGGTATCGCTTGAGCCTCATCTATGATAACGACGCTATTTTTTAGCTGGTTAAATTTGACATTATCCCTGTTTTTATTACCAAAAATGGCAAAAATCAGCTGATAAAGTGTCGTTACATTGATATTTGCGCTAAAACTTTCCATTAGAAATTTTATCTTGGAGTATCTATCTTCAGGCGTGTTTTCATCTATGGCGGTTTTATGGTGTGCCTTATGGACCAAAACGTCGTCGTTATCTTTATAAATTTTGCTTATCACATCGTGAGTTTGGTCGGTTATAGAGGTAAATGGCAAGGCGTATATAATGCGCTCTTTGTTAAATTTAAGAGCGAAATTTAACGCTGTCAAAGTCTTACCGTAACCGGTTGGCGCGGTAAGCGTAAAAAGCTTGTGGTTTATATCAAAATTTGACATCACAAACTCTCTAAATTCGCTTCTTTTTTTGTTTGGCTTTGCACTTTCTAGCTGCGACATATATAGATCAAATTCTTGCGTCTTTATAGGAGCTAAACCGCTCTGTTTTTCACTAAAAATGGCTTCAAATTTATCAGCATAGATAAGAGATGAATAAAGTCTTTTAAACTCTATAAAGTTGTTATAGTCAAATTTGTTTTTCAACCTAAGCGTATGCATATATAGCTCTTTGGCTCGCTCTAAAAGCTTAGTTTTATCGGTTTTTATCTCGGAGTAAATCTCTAAATTTTTAGCATTTTTAGCAACTTCATCCCAAAATTTCAGCTCATTTGATAGCTCAAAATATCTGCCAAAGTTTTTGTTTGAGCTTATTAGCTCGTTAAAATTTTCGACGTCGCCGTGGTGAGATACGATGGATAAAAAGCCAAAAGCTGTCTCTAGCTCGCTTGCAACTGAGTTTAAGAGAAAAAAATACGCCGAGAGCAAGGAGTGATTTTTATAAAGTCCGTTTTCGCTCTCACCTCTGATATACTTTTGAAAGTCGTTTTTTAGCTTTGCAATATCGTGAAATAGCTTTATTTGCTTGCATATTTCATCGCTCTCGCAGCTTATCATATTTACGATATGAGTTGTAAAAAGCTTATCAGGATGCGATAAAAACTCGCTAAACAAAATAGACTCGCTCCCCATTTATCTCATAGATATTGCCCCTATTTTTCGCTCGAACCCGACTTTCACCGCCGACTTTAATAACAAAGTTGTTAAAGTCCTTAAAAATTCTCCCCTCTTCACACGCGCAAGCCATCCTTGCGGTGGTGAGCTTGATGTTTTGATTTTGCGTGTCAAATATGAAGTCATCAAGCAAAACAATGGTATCTACATCGCTTTTGTCTTCTTGTGCCAGCGAGCAACTTTTTATATCTATCCAGCTAAAATCAGCTATGCAAAAATTTATCCCTAAATACGGCGTAAACACGCTTTTATGTTCTTTTAAATTTTTAATAATCGCGCTTTGATAACACTCTTCTAAATGCTCTAAATTTAAAAATATCGTATATGCGGGACTAATGATAAGCTCTCTATAAAACTGCTTTTTCTCACTTGCATCTTGATAGCCCTCTTTTATGTGCATACTTGATGAAAGAGCGAATTTTATACCGTTAAAAACAAAGCTTTTCTTAGAAATTTGCCTATCAATCTTGACGCTATACTTTATATCGTTTAGCTTGTAATACTCTCTTTCGCCGATGATCGCACCCAAAAGCCCCATTATGGAAGTTTTGGGTGGCACAGGATAGGTAAGGCTTGAGTATATCGTGGCTGGGTGTGAAAAGTGAGCGTAATCGCCCGTTAGCTTAAAGGCAACGATATTCATTTATAGCCCTATTTTTTGCCAGCTTTCGCCAAATCCTGCTTTATTGTTTTTCTCAAAGTCAAAGTCGCTTACATATTCGATTTTCTCGATATTTTGAGCGTATCTTTGAAGCTTTGCATTTAAATTTGAAAAGTCGATAGTGTAGTCGTTTATGTTTCTTATAGCCTCGTCACTCTTAGCGCTTTTTAACGATATGCTATTGTTTAGATCCCCGGCAAATGTATCGTCTTTATATGTTATTATCAGCATAAATCTAGGCGTTTGACCCATTTTTGAGCGTGTTATTAGATTTTTCGTTCCGTTCCAAAGTGCGGATAAAATTTCCCTTGCATCATCTTCGCTGAAATTTGTATTTTTAGCGTTATTGTTATCAAAAATTCCGTAAGTCGCAAACATCGCGTAGCTTAAAAAGTCCTCTTCTCTAAAAGTTTTTGCGCCCTTGTCGTTACCACTAGCAAAGGCTCCCGTGCCTTTGATGTGTTGTGTTTGCACCCTGTGAAGCGACCTGCTCATCCTAAACTGAACCGCACCGGTAAATTGCACTCCGGCAGTTTTTATATCCTTATCTTTTTTCATCTCATCTTTATCAGAGATTGGTAAAACTCCGCCAAATGCGCGAATATCAATAAATTTAGACAGTATATCCCTTTCTATTTGCGCCTTTTCTTGCTTTATGTTTATGACCTCTCTTACGGCGGATTTACAGTCTAGGATGTTTTCGCCGCTCTTATACTCTTTGACAAAGATAATGCTCTCGTCCTTTTTCATAATCTCATCGCGAATAGTCCGCTTTATACGCACGTCCGTAACCTCAGCGATATTTGTCTCGTCATCTATCCTAGGAGCATTTTCTCTTAACATATCGCCGTTTGGGTTAAAATTCTCTCCATCCCACAAAAACAGTATCTCTTTCTTTTTCATCTATTCTCCTTTTTTCTCATCTTTTATAAATTTATTATAGTCATTTCCGCCCATAGCAAATGCAAGCGTGATGTGAGAGCTTTTAGCCACATCTTTTGATAAAAATACACTTGGCAATATCTCCTCGGCTAGCTCCATAGTCTGATTTATGCTTAAATTTGGATGCTTTGATATATTTTCTAGCTTGCCCTTTGTTGCATAGCATTTCATCCAAATTCTCTCAAGCGAATCCTTTGTTATAGCGCCATTATTGTTTAACCATCTAGCAAAAGATGCACTTTCGCTAACGGCGTATTGCCACTTCATAAGAGCAGACGACAGCATACCTAGCAAATATGCCCCTTGCAAAACGCTATCGTTGTTTATAAATTCGCTACCTTGTATAAGTGAGCGGATAAGCTCCTTTTTGTCCTTTAAATTTTGCAAATCACACTCCTTTTGCAATGTAAGTTTTTTATTTAAAATATCTATCTCGTTAAATAGCTCTTGGTATTTAGAGATACTTTCTATGCTTCTTTGCGGATAGTAACCGTTAAAATACTTCCCCCAATCAATAGCAAAACGATACTTCTTATTGATATTTCCATAGTATATCAGCTCAGCATACCTTTGTATCATAGTGTCTAAATCAACCTTGTTTTGAGACAGCAAAAATTTCATAATTTCAAGACTATTTTCAAAAAGATTTTGCAGATATATAGCCTCGTCGTTATCCTTTATATCTTTGCGTTTAAAAGCCTTTATGTTACGACTTCCCATAGCGTTTGAAATTTTAGAGATATAAGACGGCAAGACATCATCTATCTGGAGCAAAACATCAATCGCCGCATTATTTTTAGCATAGAATAAAATCGTGTTTAAAACAGGCAGATCTTTCTCTCTTTTTGCCACATATTCTAGCGCGACATCTATGGCTATCTCCTCAGCTTGTGCGAGCTCCTCGACATCATTTTTCTTAGCCTCTTTTAATATCTGTATGATCTCTTTAAATAGGCTTTGATCATTTGAGAGCAGTGTCGGCAATATCGCCATTTTAACACCATAAAAATTATGCGAAAGCTCCTTGTCAGTGGCTAAAAATCCGATCCTAATTCTATTTGCACTTGACTCATTTAGCGGTAGAAGCTTTGATTTTACGCTCTTTAAATTTTCAGGCAGTTCATTTACGGAGCAAAAGGCTAAATTTGCGTCCGCTCCTACGCCTTTTTTGTTGGTTAAGATGTCATATCCGTAAATTTTACTAACCTCTTTTTTATCTATATGCTTGTCAAAAATCTCTTTAAAATACGATGATATTGGCTTTTCGTTATAGGACAAACAAAAGAATGTGGCTACTTTTTTATCCTTTGCCTTATGCTCGTCAAGTGCTTTAATATTGGTTATTATATCGTCAAAAAAGCCCTCGTTAAGCTCGCTTGATCTCTTTAAAATTTCATTGTTTTCTATATCGCTTGGAGAAAAATAAGACATTAAGTTTTTAACAGACTTTAAAACACCTTTTATAAATTTTGCTTCGTCTTTACTAACATCTTTTGAGATAAATTGATAGTTGGGGAAAAGATTGCCAGAGTTTGCCCCTATGCCAAATCTAGTGATGATTAACTCATCTTTGGGGATATTAGTGCTTGGAATTATATTTTTTGTATCTATATCACACAGGTAGCACTTTATTTCGTCATATTCATAGGCTCTATTTTTAATACGCTTCTCATCTTCCTCATAAACTGACCCGATATCAGAAAATATTTTGATAATGTCACCCAAGATACAATCCTTGACTTATGTGTTTTGAAATTATACCAAATATTTATGGATAAAATAATATAAAAATATTGCAGATACAACAAAACCAAATGTTATACTAAACCTTGCAACACTCCGTTTGCTAATGCTGTCTTTATCAAGAACCTGCTTTTGATAAACCAACTCGACTTTAGCCATAAATTTATAGATATTTTTCATAATAATCCTTTTTTATGGCGTATTATATATTTTATCTGACATTTTGTCAAGTTACATTATCTTAGTATTAAAATATATTAAGTCATGCAATTACTTTGTTTTAATTTTTTTTTACTATAATACATTTAAAGAACAAGGCTATCCCTATGGGATTTTAAACCATTATCTTAGCATTTAATATGCCTTGTTCTAATCATCTTTTGCAACCTCTAAAAATCCGACACCAAAGCTCATACATCCGCTTCCCACGCCCGTATCAAGCATCAAATTTATCATCTCACTACTAGCTCTTACCTCCCAAACCGCCGGCCAAGCACGCACAGGCATCTTGTTGTTACCATAATAAAAATAAAGCGGACTTTCTAAATTTTGCCACTTTAAATTTAGCTCAAATTCTCCCTCGTATTCTCGTCCACAAAGCGTCTCAAACCGCTCTAGCGCATTTTTCTTCATCATCTCAAGGTGTCTGGAATCTTGCGGTTCAAGATAGACTTTATGCCCCAAAAGCCCCTTTAAAGCGCACACCACGTTTCCTTTTAGCAAAACCGTAGCTAAATCCGCCCCATCAACTCTGTGTCGCTGCAAGGACACTGTGCTACCAGTTAGATGAATTTCACCCAAATTTAGCCCGTTTTTTAATACAGCCATAGCGATAAGCTCTTCAAATTTTGGCTCAAAAGCAGTAAATCGCACGCGCAAATCTGCCCCTTTTAGTCTATAGTCAAAATTTGTTTTCTTAAAAATTTTCCCGGTTTTTTCATGCTTATATCCGACGTGCTGTGAAGCCGGCAAATGATGATATATAAAGCCTTGTATGAGCTCGGGCAAGATTTTGGTTATTTTTAAATTTGTCGTAGGAAGCTTAGAGTCTATCACTACCATCATCGTCCTTTTTACTTAAATTTTCAAGTTTTGCGCTCTCTACTTCGATCTCTAGTTCGCCAACTTCTGGCATATTTTGCGTAGCTTTTTGAGAAAGCTGCCTAAAGCGCTGTGTTTTACCATAAAGTCCTTGTCTTCCGGCAAGTGATGTGACTACTTGATTATACTGCCTAGTTGCGGTTGTAAGCGTTGCCCCAAGCTTGTTTAGATCCTGGGCTACGACGCAAATTTTATTATAAATTTCACCTGCACTAGCGGCTATTTGTATGGCTTCTTTGTTACCCTTTTCTATACGCCACAAATTTGCCACGGTGCGTAGTATCGGCATTAAAGTCGTATGAGATACAAGCACGACCTTTCGTTCGTAACCATATCCAAAAAGCTCTCTTTCGTATTTTAAAGCCTCGATATAAGCTGCCTCTATAGGCATAAACATCATGACAAAATCAGGACTCTCAAGCCCTTCTATCATGCTATAGTTTTTTTTACTAAGCTCGTCGATGTGTGACTTGACTGACTTTACATGCTCGCTAAGCGCGGCCTTCATCTCATTTTCATTTCCCGCGCTCATAGCTACCTCGTAAGCCACAAGAGAGACCTTGCTATCAATGATGATATGTTTATTATCAGGTAGATACACAACAAAATCAGGCACCATCCTGGCCCCGCTCTCGCTTTTAAAGCTCTCTTGCGCGCGGTATTGTTCGTTTTTTACTAAACCGGCGGCTTGCAAGGTCGCTTCAAGCTGCATTTCGCCCCAGTTTCCCGCGATCTTATTGTTGCCCTTTAGTGCATTTGTAAGGTTACTAGCCTCACGGCTCATACCAAGTCCTATGTCAAGCACCTTTTTGAGTTCGTTTTCTAAATTTAGGCTATTTTGTTGAGTTTTATCGTGAATTTCATTTGTTCGTTTTTGAAAATTTTGTATCTGTTCTTTTAGGGGATTTAGAAGGAGTTCAAGTGATGTTTGGCTGTTTTTATTAAAATTTGCGCTCTTTTCTTCAAAAATTTTATTAGCTAGATTTTCAAATTCGGTGCTTAAATTTTTCTTTACTTGAACGAAATTCTCCTCTTTAGCGAGCTGAATTTTCTCACGCTCCTCAAGAGTGGTTTTTAGACTTGAAATTTGTGTTTTTAAATTTAAAATTTCATCTTCAAGCGCATCATTTTCTATGCTTTTTCGCTCTAACTTTTGGCTTAAATTCGCATTTGTTTCTTTGCTTTCTTGCACTCTTAAGGCTTCGTTTTCAAGCCTTACTTTTTGCTCGATACTTAAATTTTCAAACTCGTTTTTGCTAAATTTTAAACTCTCGATCGTCTTTTTATCGTTTAAAACTACACCGAGTAAAACAGCGCATATCACGCACAAAAAGAAGCTAACCGCATAAAAAATATAAATTTCGTTCATAAAATGCCTTTATTTAAATAAAAGCGATTTTATCAAAAGTATTGTAAATTTATCTCTGTGATGTCATCATGTATCCAAGCTCGGAAAGGTTTTTTATCTTTATGCCAAGCTCTTTTTTGATACATAAAACGATATTTTGTATAGCGCTTTTGCTTACGTTTTCATCCTCGTAAACATACTCCGTGATCTTGTCGTAGGTTACGAGCGAATTTAGGTTATAAGCAAGTAACCAAAACAGCTTGTTTTGCAAAAATGTCAGATAAACTTCGTTGCCGCCTTTATAAATTTTCTCGCGTTCTAGATTTATGCTGATATCGTGACTTAGTTTGATCAGTTTATCTTGCGACTTTACGCTAAGACTCATTAACATCGAGCGTAAAATTTCAATATCTATGGGCTTTTTAAGAAACAGTGCGGCTCCTGCCTTTACGCTTTTAAGTAGGTTATTATCAGTGTCATACGAAGTAAAGATAATAAATTTTTGATGCGGTTTTGTCTTTAGTATCTCGTTCATCATCTCAAAATCCATTCATCATAGGCATGTGAATGTCCGTTAAGATGACATCTGGGTTGTTTTTATTAAAAGACTCGATCCCTTCATATCCGTCATTTGCGGTATAAACACTCATACAATACGGCTTTAAAGCGCTTTTTAAAAGCGTAAGCGCAACATTATCATCCTCAACGATTAGGATGGATATTTTTGATAGCGAGTCTAAAATTTCCTCTTTCATTTTTCACCTTTTAAATTTATATCAAAACTTAGCTCAAACACGGTTGGATTTGCATCACTAACAAGTTTTAAGTCGCCGCCTATCTTTTCGTTTGCTAGCTTTTTACCAAAATAAAGCCCTATACCGTTACCGCTTTTTTTGGTTGTTTTTGGCATAGAAAATATCTTATCTCTCATCGCTTCACTAACACCCCAACCATGCTCGCTAACAGTTATAAAGCACTTAGTCTCATTACTTTTGATGTCTATTTCTATCTCTCTTTTGTTGATATTTTCAAATTTTTCAACCACGGCGTCTTTTGCGTTGTGAATGAGGATGAGTAAAATTTGCTGTATGATATTGTCTTTTTGTGTCACGATAACATCGCTTGAATTTACCAAAATCACCTTGACATTTACACGGCTAAGCTCCGTATGCATAAGCATGAGTAGGTTTTTCACGCTTTTGGCGACGCTAAATTTATTGATATTTTCGCTTGTTTTGTAAAAATTTCTAAAAATTTCGATCGTATCA
Source organism: Campylobacter sp. RM9328 (assembly GCF_012978615.1). Classification (NCBI taxonomy): domain Bacteria; kingdom Pseudomonadati; phylum Campylobacterota; class Epsilonproteobacteria; order Campylobacterales; family Campylobacteraceae; genus Campylobacter; species Campylobacter sp. RM9328. Next base: position 60,410 of record NZ_LIWF01000009.1, read on the forward strand.
CTTAGAAGACAGACTGAACTCTCGCCACCTTTTAGTATCTCATTAAGAGTTTGCTTGTCTAAATTTCCGTCTCTTTCAAGCATTTGAAGTGTCGTTATCATAAGCTTTAACGAATTTACAGGCTGGATGAATTGATGATTTATGCCGCTTATAAGCTCCCCTGCTTCGCTCATTTTAGCCTTATGAGCAAGTAAAATTTCATACTCATCGTTTTTATCTTTTATCTTTTTTACATAAGGCTATGAAGTAAATTTGCTAAAAGTATAAGCACTAAAAATGAGATGAAAAACAACGCGGCGCTGTTTTGAAATATCGACAAAAACTCGCTGACTTGGCGCTCATCGTAAGCACCCGCCCCTACAAACCAGTTTAGCGACGGAATTTCGGCAAGAGAGATGAAATTTGAGTTTATATTTATACCGGATAGATCCTCACCTGCTAAAAACATCTCTTTAAATCTACTTTGTATCTGCTCTTTTAAATTTATATCGCTCATTTGGGTTAAGGCCTCGCCGCTGTGAGTTACGATAAAGTAGTAAGAATTTGGCGAAAGTTTTAAATTTCTTATGTTTTTAAAGATATTGCTTATCTTAACAACTCCACATAAAACGCCCACAAATTCACCATTTTTATGGCTTGGCACACAGATATTTAAAACCTCGGTATTTAAAACAGTGTGGTTGGCGATGAAATTTATTGTGGGAGAACAAGTCTGCTTTGTTTCTACAAAACAAACCAGACTTGTTCTTTGTTTAAATTCAGCGTCATCGCCCGTGTATTTCTTACCATTTACGAAAATATCGCCGTTATCTTTTAAAAACTGAACAGCATCGAAGTTGTTGGGATTTTTATAGAAAGAATTTAAGATATTTGACAAGCGCTCGTTATCATCGGCAAGCTCTAAATTTTGCATAATAAGCGAGATAGTGCTAAGGGCTTGTATCCTTTCGTGAAGCCATGTGTCAAAGCTTTTTACTATGTTTTGTGTAGTTGCGATCTTATTTTTATCAGATAAGGATATCATCTGATCTTTTGTAGCTTGGTATAAATTTACCCCCATAAACAAAACAGTAACGCTGGCAAATATGATAACAAAATAAATTTTAAAATCCGCACTCTTGCTAAATTTAAGAAACACGTTCATATTCGTCCTTTAGCAAGAGTATAACAGATAAATTTAAAATTCTTTTTTAGCCTTAACGCGTGTTACGATAAAGCCTATGGCCATTAAAGCCAAAATGATCGCACAAAGTCCAAATCCCAAAAGCGTGCAGTCAGCCATACTTAGGAATTTTTTAGAAGGTATAAGATACCAACCATCGCTATAAAGCTCTACAAGATAGTTTTGTAGCGAACTTAAAATCACACCGTCAGGCGCCCACTTCTCAAGTGGTAAGCCAAATAGATGGTTTGGCTCAGTCGAGCAGCCTTGCACCCCAAAAGGATCGTCACTATGAACGGCGGCATGGATTTTTGCAAGCTTTACACTACATATAATGCCGTAAATAGAGCCTAAAAACGCAAACGCATAGCCTAAAATTTTTAGGATCAATGGCAGCTAACACTCCGCCTATCGCCATACACAAAAACGCAACTCGTATATAAACACACTGCTCGCAAGGGGGCATGTGTATATACTTTTGAAACAACGAGTGCGCCAATACAACCAAAAACACGCTCACAAACGCCATAAGAAGCCACGGAAAGCGACTATCTTGCCATTTGCCTATCTTTTCTATCAAATTCATTTTTTAGCCTTATTTAGCCATTAGCTCTTTTATAAGACCGGCCATTCCGTCTATAGATGTGATTTTGGCTGTGTAGATTAGGTATTTACCATCGACTACAAATGCAGGAACGCCTTGAATTTTAGCCACATCATAACTCTCATCCCATTTACTAAGAAGCTCTGCTACCTTTGGATCGTTTAAGCCGGCTTCAAATTCCGCCTGTGTTATGCCTGCCGCCTCAAGTCCCGTCTTTAAAAACGCTGCTTCATCTTTACCGTTGCCCCATCTCTCTTTTTTATCATGATAAGCTTTGTAGCATGCCATCTTAGCCTTTTTAAACAAAGACTTCTCATCAAAGAAATCAACGCCATTTGCCATATCTTTTACAGCCAAAACCGCCAAAAGCTTGCTTGCAACTTCGCCGTATTCACCTTTAGTCTTTAGATGATAAGGAACGAATTTAAGCCCTTCGACCTTTTTTATAACAGCAGGTGTTACACTCTTGTCGTATTTGTAACAAAACGGGCAAGCATAGCTAAAAACTTTTGTAAGCGTGCCTTTTTCAACAGAAAGAGGCTTTTCAAGCTTGACATAATCAACACCCTCGGTAAAGGCATTTGCACTTAATGCACCCAGTATCGCAACCGCAGATAGAAGTTTTAGAAATTTCATTGTAATCTCCTTGATTTAAATTTAAAGCAATTATACAAGATGTTTTCGACAGAAAAATCACGCTAAGATTAAAATAAAATAAATTTTTTGATAATTTAAATATCCCATATAGGGAAATTTTAGATGCCAAGCGACATCTAAAATGTAAATTTACTTACTCTGAAGCTCCCTTATAAGCTTTTCAAGATCTTTTATAGAGGTTACGGCGGCAGCGTTTATAACGTATTTGCCATTTACTACAAACGCAGGAACGCCAAAAATTTTAGCAGCGTTATACCCCTCGTTCCAAAGTAAAAGCAAGGCCTGAGTTCTTGGCATGTTTAAGATCGCCTCATATTCGCTTAGGCTAACACCCGCGGCATCAAGTCCTGTTTTTATAAATGCAGCCTTGTCACGCCTACCGTCTTTACTCATCCACTGCTCGCCTTTTTCATGCACGGCTTTGTAATATGCCATTTTAGCCTTTTTGAATGAAGAGCTATCGCTAAATATATCAACTCCATTCATTTGATCTTTGGTTAAAAGTGCAGCCAAAACACTACTTGCAGTCTCACCATAGCTACCTTTTGTGCCTAAATGAAACGGCATAAATTTCATATCTTCAAGCTCTTTAACTATCTTTGGCGTAACACTCTTATCAAATTTATAGCAATACTGACACGCATAACTAAAAACCTTTACTAGGGTATTTTCTCCAACATTTAACGGCTTTTCAAGCACGGCATAGTCTTTGCCTTCAGAAAATGCAGCTGCGTTTAATGCACCAAAAATCGCAACCACAGATAAAAGCTTGATAGCTTTAGATAATATTTTCATATTTTTACTCCTTAAATTTTCGCAAGATTATAGCAGGCAAATATAAACGGCTTGGGGGATTGATGCCATTCGTAAATCGGCGCAGGCGTATAAAGTCCTAAGACCAAACAACCTGCACCTATTAAAGTATGTTGTGTTTAAGCTAGCGCTTCTTACGCTTCCAAAATCGCTCCGCTACTTGCATTGGCTACTAGCTTTTGGTATTGTCTTAGCCATCTGCCACTTAGCTCTTTTTGATGTGGTTTAAACTCCGCCTTTCGCTTAGCGATTTCAGCCTCGTCAAGACGCACGTTTATCTCGTATTTATCGACATCTATTTCTATTATATCGCCATCTTTTAAAAGACCTATCATACCGCCCTCGGCAGCTTCGGGACTCACGTGTCCGATACTAAGACCCCTTGTAGCACCGCTAAAGCGTCCGTCGGTGATAAGTGCCACGTCCGCACCAAGCCCGCGTCCCATTATAAGCGAAGTTGGGCTTAGCATCTCTTGCATACCAGGACCTCCGCGCGGACCTTCGTAGCGGATCACGACTACATCGCCTTTATCCACTTTGCCGCTTGAAATTCCCGCTATCGCCTCATCTTGACTGTTAAAGCAAACCGCCTTACCTCTAAATTTACGCTCGCCAACGATCCCGGCCGTCTTTATCACACAGCCTTGCTCGGCTAAATTTCCAAATAATACCGCAAGTCCACCAACCTGTGAATATGCGTTTTCAACCTTATGGATAACCGACTCGTCCTTTATCTCGCTTGCTCCGACACGCTCGCCTAGAGTCTCGCCGCTAACGGTCAAATTTTCTAAATGCAACATTCCGTTATCACGGCGTGAAATTTCTTTTATCACCGCGTTCATTCCGCCGGCTCGTCCAACGTCTTCCATATGCACACTTGGCAAGCTTGGGCTGATTTTGGCGATGTGAGCGATGTTTCGGCTGATCTCGTTAAGCTCTGAAATTTGTAGATCAACTCCCGCCTCACGGGCGATAGCTAGCATATGAAGCACGGTATTTGAGCTTCCGCCCATAGCCATATCGACGACAAGTGCGTTGCGAACGGCCTTTTTGTTTAAAATATTTCTGATCTTATAGCGCTCATCAAGGACTATTTCACAGATTCTACGTCCCGCACGGCGCACCAGCTCCTCACGCTCTGGAGTTAGGGCTAGTATCGTGCCGTTACCACTTAGCGCGATACCCATCGCCTCACACAGTGTATTCATCGAATTTGCCGTAAACATTCCAGAGCATGAGCCGCCACTCGGACACGCGTTACACTCGATATCTTTTAGCTCGGCTTCGTCTATCTCTTTTGTCTCAAATTTACCCACCGCCTCAAACGCGGTCGCAAGGTCGATCGGTCTTCCGTCCTTTGTGTGACCCTTTTTCATCGGTCCACCACTAACAAACACGGTCGGCACATTTACCCTAAGTGCGCCCATTACCATTCCCGGCACGATTTTGTCGCAGTTTGGCATACAAACAAGTGCGTCAAGTGCGTGAGCGTTCATCACGGTTTCGACCGAATTTGCGATGATCTCGCGGCTTGGGAGGCTATAAAGCATACCGCCGTGCCCCATCGCTATACCGTCATCTACGCCGATGCAGTTAAATTCAAACGGCACACAGCCACATTTGCGAATCTCATCTTTTAAAATTTCAGCATATTTATTTAGGAAAAAATGCCCCGGGATAATCTCTATAAAGCTGTTTGCAATGCCGATAAACGGTTTAGCAAAATCCTCATCCTTTAGCCCCGTAGCACGCAAAAGTGAGCGGTGCGGTGCTCTTGTGTAGCCCTTTTTTATAATGTCGCTTTTCATAAATTTCCTTTATGTTAAATTTGACTTATTTTAGCTAACTTTTTTAAAATAGCGTGAAAAATTTGCCCAAAAATTTAACTTTAACGCTTTTTTTAGGTCATTTTAACCCAAATTTTTATATTCAAATGTATAATTAAACAAAAATACAACAAAAAGGACACAAATGCTTACTAATCCCGTGGTTCTTAGTATCGTAGTTATGACGATACTTTGTCTGCTTAGATTTAATATATTGCTTTCCATTTTAGTTTCGGCGCTTGTTGCAGGTATCATGTATCAAGACGGCTCATTTCTTGATGCGCTTACGGCTACAACTTCGACGTTAATCACCGGCATGAAAGGGAATTTAGAGACCTCTCTTAGTTATATATTGCTTGGAGCGCTTGCTGCAGCTATCGCTAATACAAATTTAACTGCGATACTAATAAATTCTATAAGTAAAATTTTAAGCGACACCAGGACGTATTTTGCATTAATTATCGCAGGCGTTGCGTGTTTTTCACAAAATTTAATCCCCGTGCATATCGCGTTTATACCTATCTTGATCCCGCCTCTTTTACCGCTCATGAACAAGCTAAAGATAGATCGTCGTGCGGTAGCTGCGGCTTTGACATTTGGTCTAAAAGCGCCTTATGTAAGCCTTAGCGTAGGTTTTGGACTTATTTTTCACGGCATAATCAAAAGAGAGCTTGAAAACAACGGTGTAAAAGTAGAGATGTCTGATATCTCGGGCGTTATGTGGATAGGTGGGGCTTCTATGCTTGTCGGCTTGCTTTTGGCGGTATTTGTTTTTTATAGAGGTAAAAGAGAGTATCAAAATACCGAAGCGACCACGATAGAGATGAAAGAAGCAGAATTTGCAAAAAGCCTAAAAATGACAAAAAAAGAGTGGGCAGTACTTGGCGGTGCGGTAGTTGCCTTTGGAATTCAAATTTTAACCTCAAGCATGCCTCTTGGTGCACTTTTAGGACTTTTGGTAATGATAGTTTTTGGTGGTATAGAGTATAAAAAGATAGATAATATCATGGATAGCGGACTTGCGATGATGGCTTTTATAGCTTTTATCATGCTTGTTGCCGCAGGATTTGGTGCGGTATTAAGAGAGAGCGGCGGTATAGAGCAACTTGTAAGCTTTGCTTCCTCTTTAGCCGGAGGTAAGCTTGGCGGAGCGATCTTAATGCTTGCGATCGGACTGCTTGTAACCATGGGTATAGGAACTAGCTTTGGCACGATACCGATCATTGCAACTATTTATGTGCCACTTGCTTTAAATTTAGGCTTTTCGCCAGCCGCCATAATCCTACTCGTTGGCATAGCGGCGGCTCTTGGAGATGCAGGAAGCCCTGCAAGCGACAGTACCCTGGGACCTACATCAGGACTTAATGCCGATGGGCAACACAACCACATATACGACACATGCGTGCCAACCTTTGTATTTTTTAACATTCCACTTATGATAGGCGGAGTGATCGGCGCTTTGGTATTATAAATTTAACCATTTCAAAAACAAGATCGTTGCAAATTTTTAGCGGCGATCTTGTTTTCTTTTTTATAATCAAATTTCTCATCTTTATTTTTGGAACATCTTTTGCTTATATGAGCAAAGAATTTAAAAATTTAAAGGATAAAGCCATGATGAGATCACTTTGGTCAGGCGTAACAGGTATGCAAGCTCACCAAATTGCTATGGACGTTGAAGGTAACAACATCGCAAACGTCAATACCGTAGGCTATAAATATAACAGAGCAAATTTTTCGGATATGATAAGCCAAACTCCACGTATCGCAACTGCTCCACAAGGAGAGATGGGTGGTCAAAATGCCATGCAAATAGGTCTTGGAACAACGGTTCAATCAACTACAAGAATTTTTAGCCAAGGCACACTTCAATCAACCGACAAAAATACCGACGTAGCACTTCAAGGAGACGGCTTTTTCATTATTAGCCCTGACGGTGGCAAAACAGACTTATATACAAGAAATGGTGACTTTGTAAGAGATAAAGCGGGAAATTTCGTAAACAACAGCGGCTATATCGCACAAGGCTGGACAAGAAATGAAGAAACCGGCTCTATCGATACAACCGGACCTATAAGCAACATCGTGATACGCGAAGGACTAACAACCCCCGCACGTGCTACAACAGTAGTTACAGTAAAAGGTAACCTAGACTCAGGTAACGACATAGGAACTAGAAGTATACCTATCTATTCGCTAGACTCGGTTACAGGATATAGAGACTATGATAACGACGGCATCGGTGATCTATCTGAAGTTCACGTAGAAAACGACGTAAACAGCAACTCTTTTTATACAAACTCAAACAACGAGCAGGTTTTAACTGAGCGCGGCGTCGATCTAGGAGTGCTTTTTGATGAACTAGGAAACGGTATTGCTCTAAGGAATAACCAAGGCATTTGGGTAAGTTACGCAGACGCTAAAGCTACTCCATTTACAGTCGGAGACGGTCCTGGCACAGCCAATGTCGGAGGCATAGCCGCTTCAACGCTTGACATAACATTAAACGGCACAAGGATAACAAGCGCAACAGGCGCTATGACTTCTATCAGTGATGTTGCAGCTAAGATCAACGAGCAGTATAACCTAACTGGTGTTAGAGCTGAAATTTCAGGCGGCAACCAACTAACACTTATAAATAGAAACAACTCAAATACAACAGCAAGCACAAAAAATATACACCTAACCGTAAACGGCGGTAACACAGTAGCAGGACTTGGCGACATAGAGGTTATAACGGCATACCAATACATCTACAATAGCTCTCAAATCACGGCAAACCACCAAGCAGATGACTCTATACCAAGAAGAGTAACTACAACCGAAGACCTAAGAGCCGCTATGCAAAGAGATGCTAGAGAGTTTGTAGACTACAATGGCGACGGTCGCGTAATAGCCGATGCAACCGCCGTAGAACAATATACATTAGCAAACGAAGCTTATGAAAACGGTAACGGTGACTTAGCCACAGCTTCAGCGATACTAGTAGGCAACTACAAAACCGCATACGACACAGCAGTGGCAAACACAACAGGAACAGACGCCCAAAAGCACGCGGCGGGATTAGCGGCACTTGATGCGTTTAACAACCCACAAGAAGTCGCAACAGCAAATAATGCTTACGTAGCCGGCGGTGGCAGTCTAGCCGATGCATCGGCCGCACTTACCGGTCGTTATAAAGTACTTTATGATAATGCCGTAGCTGCTACTTCAGGCACAAACGACGCAAAGCACGCGGCAGGATTAGCGGCACTCAAAGACTTAAACAACGGAGTAAAGATCACGGTAAATGCAGAGGGTCAATTTCAGCTAGAAAACCCAAGCGACGGCCAGCACGATAAAGCCTTATATCTAACAGTAACAGCCCTTACAAAAGAGGCTAGCGCAAATGTTGCCGCAGTAAATGCAAACACAAGACTAACAACTATAATGAGCGCCCTTGAAGGAGCTATGAGCCCAGGACAAGCAGTAAGAACAAGCGGTAAACTTACTATGAGCGCGCATGGCTCTACCATAGAGATACACGACTCGCTAGGTTCTAAACACACCGTAAGTGTAAAATGGGCAAAAACAGGCACTACAAACGACGGTGGAACAGAGTGGAATATGGTTATCCAGGTCCCAGAACCGGCAGAGATAAATTTCTCCGGCACAGGTCCTGCAAACGTTATCACAGGCTCGTTAAGATTTAACCCAGACGGCTCACTAGCGAGCTTTAACCCCGCAAGCTTTACCTTCACGGCAAACAACGGCTCACAAGCAGGACAAAGCGTAAGGCTAAATTTTGGTCTTGGAACCGACTTTAACGGTCTAACAAGCTTTGATAAAGACTCAGGAACAGAGTCTATCTCTCAAGACGGATATGAGGGTGGAACGCTAAAAGATATCAAAATCGACGAATCAGGCACGATAATCGGCGCGTTCACAAACGGGCAAAGCTTTGGCTTGGCTCAACTTGCCGTAGCCACGTTTACAAACAACGAAGGCTTACAAGCAGAGGGCGGAAACGTATTTTCAAGAACGGCAAACTCAGGTGAAGCGGTAGTAGGCGTAGCAGGTTTTGGCAACAGAGGTAGCATAGCGGCTGCTAAACTGGAACAAAGTAACGTCGATCTAAGTCGCGCACTAACACAGCTAATCGTAATCCAACGCGGCTTTCAAGCAAACTCAAAAACAATCACCACAAGCGATGAGATGTTAAATACGCTCTTACAGCTTAAAAATTAAAATTTAAAGCGGGTTTAACGCCCGCTTTTTTGCTTTAAATTTCAAATACTTTCTACTATATTTGGCTTAGAAAATGCAGTGATCGGCTTTATCTCGCCTTTAAATTTTTCAACTTGCACTAAAGTCGTGTGAGAGGTGTTGCTCTGGGATAGTTTTGAACTACCTTTATCGCGGGTTAAGACATTTACACAACCATGTTTACAAAGACTTTCTTCGCCTAAAATTTCTGGATCATACCAAGCTCCCTCGCATATCACACAGACATTTTTAGGGACGGCTTCACTTATAAAAACCCCCACCAAGATCTCCCCTCTGGCGCTAAAAACTCTTACTATATCGCCATTTTGCAGAGCTCTTAAATTTGCATCTTGCGGATTTATCAAGATAGGCTCACGGCATGCAACGCTTGCAAATTCCCCAATCACCGAGTTATTTAACTGCGAGTGAAGACGGTATCTTGAGTGGGCGCTTACTAGATGAAGCGGATATTTTTCCGTTAGCTCTTCATCTCCCAACCACTCAAAAGGCTCGAGCCAAGCAGGATGAGCCGGACAGTCTTCATACCCAAAACCAGCTATAACCTCCGAGTAAAGCTCGATCTTTCCCGACGGAGTGTTAAGGGCAAATTTTTTAGGGTCGGCTCTAAAGTCCGACAGTCTAGTATAAAGCTCGCTATCTTTGTTGTCTTTATCAAATTTAACAAAGCCCTCTTGATAAAATTCGTTAAATTCTGGCATTTCTATATCAAGTTTTTTTGCATCCTCTTTTGCCTCATTATAAATTTCACGCATCCAACCAAGCTCATCTTTACCCTCGCTAAAAGCCTCGCCAAGCCCCCAGCGTTTGCAAATTTGCTCGCATATCCAAAAGTCGCTTTTGCTCTCTCCTGCAGGTGTGGTTATCGGTTTATATGCTAGGATGTATTCGTTTGTATTTGAGCTTTGGTTTATGTCGTTTCTTTCTATCTCAAGGGCTACCGGAAAGACGATGTCGCTTAGTTTTGCAGTGCTAGTCCAGTAAGGTTCTGCAGTTATAACAGTATCAAGCTTATGCCAGTTTCTAATAATATTGTTTACATCCTGATGTCTGGTAAAAAGCGAACCGGAAGCAAAGTAGCCGACCTTTATATTGGGTAAATTTATCTTAATTCCATTATAATCAAGCTCTTTTATTTCGCCTGTAAGAGCCTCTATGAAGCGTGATGACGGTATGGTTATGAGTTTTGCATTTTTATTTGGATTAGAATTTATGCTTTTTAGCTTTGGCGCTATCTTATCCTGCGCCCCGCTTGCACTATATCCTAGGCTAAATTCAAAACCAAGTCCCTCCATGCCGATATACCCAAGCATGGAATTTAGTGCCACAAGTGCCCAAAACACCTGCTCGCCGTGATCAGCTCTTTGAAGAGAACGACCAATTAGGATCGTTGTTTTTTCACGAGAGATTTTTTTAGTAAAATCAATAATATCTTGCGCATCTACACCGCAAATTTTACTAGCCCAAGAGATATCTTTAACCACACCGTCGCTTTGACCTAGCAGATAGGCTTTAAATTTATCAAATCCCACAGTATAGGTTGTGATAAATTTATCATCATATAGATTATTAACAAGTAAATAATGACACATCCCAAGCATTAACGCGACGTCGGTATTTGGGCGCACGATGATATTTTCCGAGTTAAAAAATTTAGCCGTCTCATTTGTCATGACATCGACGCTATAGCATTTGATATTTTTTGTATTTTTAAGTTCTTTCATGCACTCATATCCGTCGTGAGTCGGCGGTGTGCCTGAAATTTGAGATGTTATGATAGGATTTGTTCCCCAAAATACAACATTTTTGGCATTTTTTATGACAGCTTTCCATTTTGTAGGCTTGTCATAAACCGCACTACTTCCAAGCACATGAGGCATGATAACAAGCCCCGCTCCGGTCGAGTAGTCGCCACTTTCTCTTACATATCCGCCAAGTAGACTTAACATCCTATGTGCGACACTTCTACCAAAGCCGATCTTACCGCTACCACCCCACCAGTAGCACTCGCCGTAGATACTTTGTGCGCCGTATTTTTCAAAACTATCTTTTAAGGCTTTTGCTGCAAGATCAAGAGCCTTGTCCCAGCTAACGCGGACAAATTCCTCTTTTCCTCTAAGCTCATTTTTTGACACACCGTTGTTTTGTAGATAGCTCTTTCTAACCATAGGATAAAGCACTCTTGTTTTACTTTGCAAGAGTTCGGGAAGTGCGTAGTTTAGTATATTTGGCGACTTATCACCCTCAAAATCGCTTATGTGCGTAAATTTACCGTCTTTAAAATTCGCCCAAAATATACCGAGTCTATTTGCACCTAAAATTCGTTCACTTTTATACTCTGTATTTAAATTTTGCATAGTGTAGTTTAGTCTTTAAATTTAACAACCCCATTTTTAGGGGTTGTTAAAGGGGTTAAATTTTTGATTTTCTTTTGCGTTCTGTTGGATCAAGATAGCGCTTACGAACGCGGATATTTATAGGAGTTACCTCAACCAACTCATCATCTTCTATCCACTCAAGCGCGCGTTCAAGGCTAAGTTTACGCGGTGGAACAAGCTTGATAGCATCATCACTTCCGCTAGCACGAACGTTTGTTAGGTTTTTGCCTTTTATAGGGTTTACATCAAGATCATTTGGACGGCTATGCTCGCCGATGATCATGCCTGTATAAACCTTTGTTTGCGGGTCGATAAAAAGAACGCCGCGATCTTGTAAGTTAAATAGCGAATAAGCAAGAGCCACGCCGTTTTCCATACTACAAAGTGCGCCGTTTGTGCGGTGTTCAACAGTTCCTGAAAGCGGGCGGAATTCTAAAAAGCTATGGTTCATCACACCTTCGCCCTTAGTATCTGTTAAAAACTGGCTTCTAAAACCGATAAGACCACGAGCCGGGATCTCAAACTCTATCCTAGTTTGCCCATCTCCAGTTGGACTCATTGAGGTCATTTCAGCCTTTCTTTTACCTAGTTTTTCTATAACCGTTCCCGTGCAATCATCAGGCGCATCTATAACAAGCAACTCATAAGGCTCACATTTTACGCCATCAACCTCTTTTACGATAACTTCCGGACGACCAAGTAAGAACTCATATCCCTCGCGACGCATATTTTCAGCAAGGATTGTGATTTGAAGTTCGCCACGACCGCTAACTTTAAATTTGCCCTCGCCTACGTTTTCATACTTCATTGCGATGTTTGTTTTCATCTCGTTTTGCAGACGCTCATCTATCTTGTTTGAAGTTACATGCTTACCCTCCGTTCCGGCTAGCGGACCGTCATTTACACTAAATACAACGCTAAGGGTCGGCTCTTCGATATGCAAAGGATCAAGTGGCATTGGGTTAGCAGGGTCAACTACGCTATCACCGACATCAAGCGCTTCAAAACCTGCTATCGCAACGATATCGCCACTTCCTGCTTCATTTATGTCAGCACGATCAAGCCCCATAAAGCCGATTAGTTTTGAAATTCTACCAGTTGTTTTGCTTCCGTCGGCTTTTGCTAACATTACGTTTTGATTTTTCGAAATTTTACCGTTGAAAATTCTTGCGATGCCTATCTTGCCTACATAGTTATCATAATCAAGCGTGAAAACTTGAAGTTGAAGCGGGTTTGTATCGTTGCCGCTTGGAGCAGGAACGTGAGATAAGATCGTTTCAAAAAGTGGTTCCATGTTTACATTTTCGTCGCTTAAGCTTAGTTTTGCATAGCCGTTTTTAGCAGCTGCATAAACTACGGGAAATTCAAGCTGTTCGTCGTTTGCTTCAAGTGCTACAAAAAGGTCGAAAATTTCATTTATAACACGATCAGGATCGCCTGCCGGTTTGTCTATTTTGTTTACTACAACGATAGGGCGAAGACCTAGTGAAAGGGCCTTTTTAACAACGAATTTTGTTTGAGGCATAACGCCCTCTTGCGCATCGACAAGCAATAAAACGCCATCAACCATCTTAAGCACGCGTTCGACCTCGCCGCCAAAGTCGGCGTGTCCCGGGGTATCGATGATGTTTATCTTAGTGTCTTTGTATTTTATCGCCGTGTTTTTCGAAAGGATCGTGATACCGCGCTCACGCTCGATGTCGTTGCTATCCATAACGCGCTCACCAACGCTTTGGTGGTCGTTAAATGTGCCTGATTGTTTAAGTAGCTCATCTACCATCGTGGTTTTGCCGTGGTCGACGTGAGCGATAACGGCGATATTTCGTATATTTTCCAATGTTTTCTCCATTTCCTAAGCTTGTTAGGTTTGATTTCGCGGTTTTAAAAAGTATAATTCATATTTTAGCGAGGGTCGATTATATCTAAAAAAAGATAAATTTACGTTTTAAATTTTAAATTTCATATTATGATAAGCTGATATTTTTTGATTTTACATTAAGTTTATCTTGGTTATAATGATAAAAATTATTATTTGTATTTTAGGTTATTATCTATGCTAAATACCGAAAATCTTGGCTTTAAAATCAATAACAAGTCCATACTGACCAACTTAAATTTAAAATTTCAAAGTGGTAAAATTTATGGTCTTATCGGACATAATGGCTCTGGGAAAAGCTCACTTATAAAAATCCTAGCAAATCAGCAAAAAGGCTATGAGGGTAAAGTTTGGCTAGACGATAAGAACATAAATGAATATCACTCTAAAGAATTTGCAAAAAAAATCGCCTATCTTCCGCAAACTTTACCAAACACAGCACATCTTAACGGATATGAGCTTGTTAGTATGGGACGATACGCTCATCAAAGCGGTTTTATAAGAGATAAAGAAAAAGACGACAAGATAGTCTTAGAGGCACTAAAAGATACAAACACTCTAAAATTTAAAGACCAAGAGGTTGCCACGCTTTCAGGAGGAGAGAAGTCGCGTCTTTTTTTAGCTATGTTGCTTGCTCAAGAGAGTAAATTTCTGCTACTTGACGAACCTCTAGCTCCGCTTGATATCTCCTATCAAATCGAAGTTATGCAACTCATACAAAAACTAAGTAAAGAGCGAAATTTAGGTATTATAATAGTCATTCACGATATAAATTTAGCCTCTGTTTACTGCGATGATCTAATAGCCTTAAAGGGCGGCACGCTAACTTATAATATAAATGCAAAAAATATAATGAACTGTGCGTATCTTCAAAACATTTATGGAGTAAAGGCAAGCATCATAACTCATCCTGTCAGTAAACAAAACATAGCGGTTTTTTAATGAAATTTCTTGTTTTACTTGCTCTGCTTTTTGGTGTTTTACACGCACAAATAAAAGTCGTGTCCACCGACTGGACGGCAGCTGAAATTTTAAAATTTATCGGCTATGAGCCAAGTGCCGTTGGTGATAAGAACTCTTATAAAATTTGGGTCGGCGAGCCTGATTTGGGTGAAGATGTCGTTGATCTTGGTCTTAGGATGCAGCCAAATATCGAACGCCTTATAAAGTTAGATCCTGATATCGTCATTGTGCCTTCATTTTTTAGCTTTAACATAACCGCACTTGCCAAACATCTTTCAAATACCAAAATAATAGTGATCGACGCTTATAAAAGCGGAAATTTAGAAGAAAATTTAAAAGAGGCAACACTTGAAATTTCAAAACTCGTAAACAAAGAGAACGAAGCAAAAAATTTGTTAGATGGAAATGATAAATTTTTTAACTCCTTAAGTGCAAAAGTAACAAATTTAAAAGACGATACATTTGCAGTTATACAGTTTATAGATAGCAAAAGAGTTCGAATTTACGGCACTAACAGCATTTATGGTATCACGCTATCCAAGCTTGGTCTAAAAAATGCACTCTCAAATGAATTTGAAACAAATTTATGGGGCATAGCAACTATCCCCGTAACCTCGCTGTTTAAACTACCTAAAAATACAAAAGCCGTCATCATAAAACCAAATCCTATAAATTTAAAAGAGCAGATAAAATTTAACTCACTATTTGCCTCTCTTGATATGTTTAAGGACTATGTTGAGCTTGAGCCTGTTTGGGGAGCCGGGGCGTATTTGAGTATGCAAAAATTTGCCAAAGCACTAATCTCTTTACTTGGAGATAAGCAGTGAAAAACCTTAGTATCACTCTTTTTGTCATATTTGCCCTACTTGCAGCCATTGCTGTATTTTTGGAATTTAACGCCCTAAGCGAATACGAAAACAGCATCAAAAATTTAGTCATCTTTAACTACACATTGCCACGTCTTGGCGTAGCCGTGCTAAGCGGTGCATTTTTGGCGCTTGCTAGTGCTTTAATGGCGCAAATAACTAACAACCCACTTGCGAGCGACAGCACGCTTGGAGTTTCAAATGGCGCAGGCTTTATGCTTTTAGTCTTTAGCCTTCTTTTTCCAAATTTAGTATTTGGCGATATAGCAGCGGCATTTTTAGGCTCGGTTTTAGCCCTATCCATACTGTTTTTACTCTCTTTAGGAAGAGGCTTTTCGGTTTTTACAACCACACTTTCAGGACTTATCATCGGGCTATTTTTTAGCTCTCTTAGCACAATTTTAATTATATTTTTTAACGAAGAGAGTGCAAAAGTAGCCATTTGGTTAAGCGGAGACTTAGCTCAAGAAGGGACTAAAAATTTCATTTTTATGCTCGGTTACTTCCTGCCGATTTTTATACTTATACTTATTTTTTCGCGCTCATTTGAGCTTTTTAGCCTAGGAGATAGCACATGCAAGGCTCTTGGCGTAAATGTTACAAAAATGAGAATTCTAGGACTTTTAATCGCCGCATATCTAAGCGCTATCGTCGTAGCTCATGTAGGCATCATAGGTTTTATAGGACTTGGAGCCTGTGCTATCGTGGGTAGATTTAAGATAAACTCCTTTTTGCTAAAACTTTTTTATAGCGGGATTTTAGGAGCTTTGCTTCTTGGTATCACGGACGCATTGCTGCTTATCATCTTAAACCTAACAAGCATAAATTTACCATCCGGTAGCGTTAGTGCGTTTTTGGGAGCGCCTTTGCTTTTATGGATGATATTTTACGGCATAAAAGAGCATGAGAGCATAGCTAAAAGCAGTGAAAGCGGATCTAGCACAAAAGAAGCTAAGTCATATTTTATCTACATTGTATTTGGTATTTTGATGTTTTGTTTTGGCTTTTCGTTATTTTTTAATTTTAGCGGATTTGAGATCTTGTCGGTTAGATTTAGTAGGGTTTTAGCCGCTCTTGCAAGCGGTATAGCTCTTGGAGTTGTTGGTGTTATCCTGCAACGCCTAAGCCAAAACGAGATGGCATCCCCGGAGCTTCTTGGTATAAATTCAGGCGTTAGTCTTGGTGTGCTGGCGGCTATATTTTTCGCTCCGTTTTTAAGCGTGCCTCTTGGCATAGTAGGCGCTTGTGCAGTCTTGGGGATCATGGTGGCTATAAACTACAAAAACGGTATGCTTCCGCAAAAAGTGATCTTAACCGGGATCGCCATCATATCGTTTGTAAGTGCGACTTGGCAAATTTTATTAGCCGTTGGCGACAGCAGAGTTTATAACTTTATAGCGTATGCGAGCGGAAGCACCTACTCGGTTACGTTTTTTCACTCTTTGCTACTTTTTGGCTTTTGCGTGATCACGGTTATTTTTGGAATTTTCTGCTCGCGCGAGATAGAAATTTTAAACCTTGGCGAAGTAAACGCTAGAGCTGTTGGGGTTGATATTTTTAGATATAGGATTATTTTGTTTGGATTTTGTGCGATCATGTCAGCGACAATGGCTTTAAGTATCGGCCCTGTTAGTTTTGTAGGACTTTTGGCTCCACATTTGGCTAGTTTTTTAGGCTTTTTTAAAGTAAGAGCACAAATTTTAGCCGCCTCATTTTTAGGAGGCGTGATAATGCTGTTTGCCGACTTTATCGGTAGAAATTTGATAACGCCTTATGAAATTTCATCAGGCCTGATCGCAACGATCATCGGATCGTTTTATTTTGTAATTGTAATGAGAAAAATCAGATAATTTAAAAGGAGAAAAATGAAAAAATTTGTTTGGCTTTTAAGCCTACCAGCTATAAGCGCCCTAGCGGCGGAAAATGTTGTGCTTAATGAAGTATCCATAGTCGGCTCAGTGGCTAAAGGAAGCGGCAAAGTCGAGTATATGTCGCCTAGCTCAACATCTGTTATAAGCAAAGAACAGATGGAAGAAAAAGGCGCACAAGGACTTGATGAAGCCATAAAGTATGAAAGCGGTGCGGTAGGTCAGCTTTACGGCGCTGACATAGATACAAGTGCAGAGTGGCTTAAAATACGTAGCTTTGACGCGACAATGACGATTGACGGCTCAAGCCCGTATAAGGGCGGGTATTTTGGCTATCAACCGGATCTTTACGGCTATGAAAGCATAGAGATCCTTAAAGGTGCAAATTCTACCGTTTTTGGCTCGTCAAATGCCGGCGGTATTATAAATTTAATCAGCAAACGTCCTACAAATTCACCTTTTGCGGAAGTTGGATTTAAACTTGGTAGCAAAAACCAACGCGGTGTATTTTTTGACGCAAGCGACAACCTTTATACAGATAGAGTTAAATTTCGTTTAGTCGGCGACTATGAAAAGAAAGACGGCGAAATAGACTACGTAACAAACGAACACTACTATATAGCTCCTAGTTTGATGTTCTTGCTTGGTGATGAAACCGTTCTTACGCTACTTACATCATACACAAAAGATAAGGGCACCGGTTCACAACCGTTTTTTTCCGTTAAAGGCACACTCGTAAACGAGGGTTATGGCAAGATAAGCCCTAGCACAAGCTATGGTGCCACAAACGATAGCCTTGAGCGTCATTACTACACGGCAGGATATGAGCTAACTCATAACATTAACGACAGTCTAAATTTTACTTCAAGTTATAAATTTATAGAAGAAGATAAGGATTATTTTGGTGCGTATTACTTTTTTGATAGCGCGCCAGGCGTAGCACAACCATACGGAAGCGTAGCTGATGCGGTTATAAAAACGCATACATTTGATAATCGCTTAGCGTATGACTATAAAAGCGACAATTTTGAAAACAAGGTAATTTTTGGCATAGACTATCGTAAAATGAAAGGTAGCGGTTTTTACGGCGACGGCATGTTAAGCCCATTAAACAAATACAATCCTGCTAGAATTTATCAAGCACGCCCTATAGTGCCGGGCTTTAATCTCAACCAAAGCCAAGTCGGCTTTTATCTACAAAATGAGGCTAAAATTTACAACAACTTGATCCTAACAAGTGCCATCCGTCACGATAAAACAAAGACAACCGTTAATATGAACAACACGGGCTTAAACGGCAAAAAGATCAACCAAACGACATTTTCACTAGGTGCGATGTATGTATTTGAGGAGCTAGGACTTATGCCGTTTGCAAACTATTCTGAGTCATTTACGCCACCAACGGCTACGGATAACTACGGCAACGCTAAGCCTCTTGAAGGTAAACAAGTTGAAGTCGGCGTAAAATATCTGCCAAATTTCATAGATGCGGAAATTACGGCTTCTTACTTTGATGCAAAGCTTGAGAATTCAAATATTGCAGATGGAAGCGCATTTGGTAGACAGGTTGGTAAGCAAATTTCAAGAGGCTTTGAGCTTAGTTCCAATGTAAACCTACTTGAAAATTTAAACTGGCTACTATCATACACTCACTATAACAGCACGAAAACCGACCTTAGCACAACACAAACCATAAGAACGAAAATGATGCCAAAAGACACACTTTCATCTTGGCTAACGTATAAATTTGAACTGGGTCAGCTAGGAACTATCAAGGCAGGAGCCGGTCTACGCTATGTGGGTAGCACGGTAGATAACCAATACTATCCTGACTACAAAGTTCCTTCATACACCTTGCTTGATGCCATGATCAGATACACGTATAAAAAATGGGACTTCGCACTTAACGCGACAAATTTAACGGATAAAGAGTATGTTTCTGCCGTAAACTACTGGGCTTACTACGGAGAAGGACTAAGAGCTACTCTTACGGCTAAATACAAATTCTAATTTTGGAACAAATTTTGCATATCTGCTTTTAGAAATAAACAAAGGCAAGATATGCAAACCCTAAAATCAAGCAACCCCATAGACCTGCTTAACGTTGCACCGACTAAAAAGCAAACCTCTTCTAAAAGTAACAACAAAGAGGATAGCGAGTTCTTATCTATGATACTAAACGCTGCGTCAAACAAAGCTAACAAAGGCGAAAGTATAAACGAAAAAGATGTCAAAGAGATCGTAAAAACAATAGATGACAAGATAAGAATTCAAGAAGAAACACAAGTCGGAGAGCAAAATAAAATTCTAACCGACCTAGCAAACTTAGACGAAACCACCAAAAATGAACTTTATGAAAATGCAAATTTCATGCAGCTTTTGCAAGTTTTAGAAATTTTAAACGGTGGCGAGCAGATAAGCAAATTCCCAAATTTTAGCGATAAAATAGCCGCATTTTTATCAAATAGCGCAAACGTAAAAGAGCTTAGCGAGGCAAAAAGTATCACGGATCTACTTGATCTTGCTAAGAAATTTGACCTTGGACTTGAAAATCTCACTATCACGAACGACGATGTAGAAACATTAAGCGAGATGTTTAAAGGACTAGCCAACAAGGAGTTTTTTAAGCCCGTGTTGCCGCAAGCACAAAACATTTATAGTGGCGAACTTAAAAATCAAGTCGAGCAAACCATCAGCATGAATGAAAGCACAGAGCCTGTTAAGCTAAACGCTCTTTTGCATGAAATTTCAAAAGAGGTAAAACCAAATTTAAAACAGCAAACCCAAACATCACAAACCAAAACGCCAACATTGCAAACATCAGAAAACATGATAGATGAGGCTATAGAAACGACAAATACCGAAGAAGTGGCCATAAAAACAGTTCAAAATTTAAGTGCAAAAAATGAAAAAAATATAAATTTACAGTCACTTTTATACCCTGAAAGGGAGCAAAATTTAGCGCAAGAAAGCATGGCGCAAGGCGAGGAAATTCAAATCCAAGATGAAAATCCCCTAAACTCCATGGTGCGCGACATATCAAGCGCAGCTAGGTCACAGATGCAAGAAAAAGCTCTCGTAAAAGAGACTTTTAGCAACTTTAGCGAAAATTTAAAAGAGCAAATTCAAAACTACAAAGCACCTCTAACAAGGGTAAATATCACGTTAAATCCAATGAATTTAGGCGAAGTCGAGATAACAATGCTTAACCGCGGAAATAACTTGCACATAAATTTCAACTCAAACACGGCTACAATGAATTTGTTTTTACAAAATCAAGCCGAGTTTAAAAACAGCCTTGTAAATATGGGATTTACCGAACTTGAGATGAATTTTAACGACCAAAGCCAAAGACAAGAAAAGGGTCAACAAGCCTACAAAAACCAAAACAAACAAGCACAAGAGAGTGAAGAGATACAAGAAGCGGAACAAAATTTGCTTGAGCTTGTTATACCAAGATATGTTTAAAAATTTAAAAGGATAAAAAATGGCAAGCGTAGCCGACGTTCAAACACAATTTACAGCAGATAAGATACAAGCCAAAAAAGACGCAGCAAAACTTGCAAGCGCAGACGGGACAAATCCCGGTTCACAACTTGACAAAGACGCATTTTTAAAGCTTTTACTAACAGAACTTCAGTATCAAGACCCGACTTCACCTATGGATACGGAAAAAATGCTAACACAAACAAGCCAACTAGCCACGCTAGAAATGCAAGAAAACACAAACTCGACCATGAAAGAACTTGTATCGCAGCTACAAGCCAACTCAAGCATGTATGCCCTATCCGCGCTTGGAAAAATGGCAAACATCGGCACCGATAGAGTAAGCGTAACGGAAGAAACGGTAAATTTAACGATCCCTATCTACTTCCCATCTAATGCCACAGGCGGAACGCTAAGCATAACAGACTCCAACGGCAACGTCGTAAGAACCGAAAGTATCGGGTCGCAAAATGCCGGAACAAATACCTTTAACTGGAATTTGATCACAAACAGCGGAACAAAAGCCGGCACAGGAACATATGCCGTTAAGGTTAATTACACAGATAGCGAAGGCAACGCTAAAACTGCAACATACGGCTCATATCCTGTTGAAGCCGTTAAATTTGTAGATGGTAAAGCCCAGGTAAAAATAGCAGGCGAATACATATCCGCAGATGATGTTTCAGAATATTACGAAGAAGTAAATTTAAACAACAGACAAACTAATACATCATCAAGCTCAACAAACAACCAAACACCTAAACAAAGTGTCGCAGAAAGTGCACTAGCTACAGAAAGTGCATTAGCCGATGAGGCAGAAGCAGAATACAATGCACTACTAAACAGAGGATAAAACCATGATGAGAGGACTTTATAACGGTGTTTCCGGGATAAAAACCCAGAGCTTTGGCATGGATGTTTGGGCAAATAACATCTCAAACATCAATAACGTCGGTTTTAAAGCCTCTACTCCGGAATACAAAAGCATACTTTATCAAATAATGTATTCTGCCGGCAACAAGCCAACAACCGATCAAGTAGGACTAGGTGCCGTAAAACAAGCAACTGCACTTGACATGAGCAACGGATCTTATCAAAATACCGATAACAATTTCGATGTTGCCATACAAGGCGATGGATTTTTTGGAGTTTTAGATAGATACGGCAAAACATACTACACAAGAGCGGGAAATTTCGACATAGATGCGGCTGGAAATTTAGTCGATACTTTTGGAAATTTTGTCCTAGGCACGATAAATGAATTATCAGCCGTAACTCCAAGCCAAAGTGCGCTAAACACCTTTAGCGGATCCGGACAAAGTGCTCAAAATGCCTATACGATATCTAAGATAGATAGCTTAAATTTAGGCTCTGAAAGTGCACAGTCGGCCATAAAGCTACCAAGCTTTTTATACCTTGCTTCCGAGCCGACAACACTTGTAAATTTTAGAGGCAACTTAGACTCCACAGTAAAAACACAGATAGAAAAAAGCGAACTTAGCAAAGACACATACACGCAAAGTGTAGACGAAGATGTAAAAACCATAAGCATAAGTGGCGCACTTGAGCTTAGCAACTCCCGCACCGGATATAAGAAAAACGATAGCGTCACGGTAAAGATTGCCGATGCGAGCGGTAAATTTAGTGAATTTACAACTCAACTTGACAAAAACGGCAAATGGAGCTTAGAAAATCAAGATATAAAATACCTAGACCTTGATACGATAAGCACCGAAGTTAGTATATTTTCGAGCAAAGAGGTTGCCAACACTCAACAATTTAGCACGCAAGCTTACGGTGAAAACGGAGCGATAAATTTAATAACCATAAATTTAGAAAAACAAGTCCCTCAAGCAAGTAACCAAACCCTCTGGAACGCGACCGCAACGATGACTGATAAAAACGGCAATGTCTTAAATTCATCACAAGGCATAATGACCTTTGGTCCGCAAGGAACACTAGTCTCAAACACACTAACAAGTGTGGGCGGCGTTAAGTTAAATTTTCTAGGCTCTGGCGATCCTAGCGTCTATGACGGTCTTATAAGTACCGCAAACAGCGACAAAAACATAAGCATAACTAAAAACGGGTATGAAGAGGGCGTTTTAAAACGCTATCAGATGAATGACAACGGCGATATACTGGCTATCTTTGACAACACAAGGATGTTTCCTGTGGCAAAACTAGCGCTTTACCACTTCCAAAATGACCAAGGACTAGCCAAAATGGGAGATAACATCTACTCTGCAACAGCAAATTCCGGAGAGGCATTTTTTTACAAAGACAAAGCGGGAGATGTTATATACGGTTCAAGGATATCATCAAATATGCTTGAAATGAGCAACGTCGATCTTGGCTCTGCACTAACGGAAATAATCGTAACGCAAAAGGCTTACGACGCTAGCTCAAAAAGTATCACAACAAGCGATGAGATGCTTCAAACCGCTATCCAAATGAAAAGCTAAAATTTGATTGATTAAAATATCAATCAAATTTAACCTCATACCATAAACATAACTTTTGCGAGTATGACTATGACAAATCCAAAAACAAAAGCGATATTATGTAAATTTTCACGTAAAAATTTAGGCGGCTGCTTGCCAAGTGCGCGGTGAGTTAAATTTATCACGACTCCCGCACCTATAACAAATGCTAAAATAACCTTTATCATAAAAATTTGCTGAAGAGGCGTTTGAAAATACCCTCCGGCTTTTGAGCCAACCCATGTACTCATCATCATACCACCGGTTAAAAACAGTAGCAAAAGACACAATGGCATGATCTTGATAGCTTTTTTGGAAATAGCACTTTTAACTCTATCAAATTCATCACCCAAAATACCCTTTAAACGCGAAAATATAATAACATCAAAGAAGATGTAACCTAGAAAAATTATCGCACATATAACGTGCAAAAGCTGGACATACGGATATATGGCTTGCATTTAGTTCCTTATCGGTTTTTGATTATTGTAGAGTATTTTTATCTGATTTGCAATGATATTGCTCAAGTGTTGTTTTGGGAGTAAATTTTAACCTCGTTGATTAAAAATTCATAAACACGTTGTTGGATTAAAATTTCGTCCTCATGACCATTCATCAAGCGACGAAGATGAGCAAAATCAATCTTACTAGCATACCTTCGATGCTTTTTCATGTCTTTATCTATGCTAAGCAAGAGAGCATCAAGAGTTAAATGATCTTTTCTTTTTACCTTTGAGATGTATTCTTGTGTGGTTTGGAGCAAAAATGCCTTTCGACTCTCATCGTTTTCGTAAATTTCAGTTGCTATCTTACGTAAAATTTCAAAATCACTCTCATCTGGCTCAAATTTAGCTGACAATATCGCCGCAAAAACTTTCGCGCGAAACTCAAGCGACTTATGATGGTAGACTAAAAACTGCCTAAATGCTGATAAAAAGTGTAGTTTAAATTTAAAAGCCATTTTGTGAAATCTTTATTTTAATATCGTTTTATTATACTCAATAAAAATAAAATCTAGCTACTGTTTTTACTTTGACACTATTAAAAATGGAAATTTGAGTGGCGCAGCGGACGGGGCTCGAACCCGCGACCTCCGCCGTGACAGGGCGGCATTCTAACCAACTGAACTACCGCTGCACCTAAAGAATTAATGGTGGTCGCTATAAGACTCGAACTTATGACATCCACCTTGTAAGGGTGGCGCTCTACCAACTGAGCTAAGCGACCAATGAATTTATAAATGGCGACCCTTAGAGGATTTGAACCTCTGTTTCTACATAGAGAAAGTAGAGTCCTGAGCCACTAGACGAAAGGGTCATGAACCCGAAAAAGTGGTGTCCTGTGTTGGATTCGAACCAACGGCCCCCTCATTAAAAGTGAGATGCTCTACCGGCTGAGCTAACAAGACATTTTTGAAAAACGAAATCTGATTATACTAAAAACGCTATCTTTTGTCAAGAGAAAATTTAAAATAATGTGTAATTTAGAAATTTTATTACAAATTTTTGGAAAAAATATATACTATTTTGCTAATAACATGCTATTATTAAGACTTAAAAAAAATTTAATATAAATTTTATACTCATTGTGTATTTTGAGTTAAATTTTAAAGGTAATTCTATGAGCAAAAAGAAAATTTCTACCCTAGGCTCAAAGCTTGGAGCTTTAGGTCCTGGCATACTTATGGCTTCGGCCGCGGTAGGCGGATCGCACATCATCGCATCCACACAAGCAGGTGCGATATATGGCTGGCAGCTAGCTATCATTATCATACTAGCAAACCTTTTTAAATACCCATTTTTTAGATTTGGCACACAATACACCCTTGATAACGGGCACAGCCTACTTACGGGTTACTACGAAAAAGGACGCTTTTATATCAGTATATTTTTAGTGCTTAGCCTCTTTGCAGCTGTTGTGAATACCGCAGCTGTTAGCATGATAACAGCGGCGATTTTAAGCTTTATATTGCCGTTTAAAGCAAGCACGACAATGCTAAGCGTGGTTGTATTATCAGCTAGCATGGCCATCATTTTACTAGGTAGATATAGCGTGCTTGATACGGTTTCAAAACTTATCATGATAACGCTTACTGCAACTACGGTTTGGGCGGTTTTGATCGCATTTTCTAGGACGGGATTTGACGGAGTTATGACACCTGACTTTATAGAGCCTTCGCCTTGGCAGCTTGGAGCACTTGGATTTATCATCGCTCTTATGGGCTGGATGCCTGCGCCAATTGAGATCTCAGCACTTAATTCAATGTGGGTAATAGCAAAGAAAAAGATAAAAAGAGTATCTTACGAAGATGGCTTGCTTGACTTTAACGTAGGCTATGTGGGAACAGCTATCTTGGCACTTGTGTTTTTAGCTCTTGGTGCGCTTGTGCAGTATGGCTCAGGAGTAGAGGTCGAGACTAGAGGTGTGGCATATATAAATCAATTTATAAATATGTATGCTGCGACTATCGGCGAATGGGCTAGAGGGCTTATCGCATTTATAGCATTTATGTGTATGTTTGGCACTACCATCACGGTTGTAGATGGGTATTCTAGGGTAAACTGTGAAAGCATCAGGCTAGTTTTAGGCAAGGATCAAACAAAGCTTGTTTATTTTAACTTGTGCGTTATCATAACAAGCGTCATAGGCTTTTTTATCATTTCGATGTTTAACAACGCCCTTGGGCCGATGGTTAGATTTGCAATGATAGCTTCGTTTGTTACTACGCCGATATTTGCGTGGCTAAATTTAAGCCTTGTCTTAAGCAAAGGACAACATAAAGTAAAGGGCTTTTTATACTATCTATCAATCACAGGACTTGCATATCTTAGCATATTTGCATTATTCTTTATAGCTTACGAGCTTGGACTGTTTAAATAATCTTGGACTTCAATAGTCCAAGATTGATAGATGTATTTTAAAAATTTTAAATATCTAACTTGAGTACGAATTAATGTGAATTTGCCGGCTTTTTGAC